>JBAUIP010000260.1:0-4992 GCA_049683055.1 Pricia sp. | reverse complement strand
GTCGTACACCTCTTGTGGTAATTTTCCCAACGAAGTTTTATGAATAAGATGTTCCCATTTTCGATAATAGTGCCAAGTGTTGTCGAACCAATAAAAACAGGCATCTACGCCCGCTGCTCCCAATGCGGAATGCGCTTTTTTGGCGATATCGGCATCCGGGAGAAAAAAATTGAGAAAGGCATAACTTTCTACCCCACCTTCGGGCACTCGCCGGAAGGTGATTTCCGGAATACTTTCCAAAGTATTCCTTAATATGGTGTAATTCTGATTTTGGATGGCCAGAAATTCGTCCAGACGAGCCAATTGGGCAACGCCGACGGCCGCGTTCAGTTCGGAGATTCGATAATTGTATCCCAAAAAGGGATGGCTTTCCGCTCCCCTATCCTTTCCTACGTGGTCATGCCCGTGGTCGGAGTAATGGTCTGCGTTCGTTTTATAGGTTTCGTTGTTCGTAATTATTGCCCCGCCCTCCCCGCAGGTAATGGTCTTGACGTAATCGAAAGAGAAGCATCCTAAATCACCATAACTGCCAAGAGGCTTGCCTTCGAAAGTACCTCCGATGGCTTGGCAGGCATCCTCCAAGAGCAACAAATTATGCTTATCACAAACGGATTTCAGCGCCCGGAGATCCGCCATCGAACCGCACATGTGTACCGGCATCACGACCTTCGTTTTCGGGGTTATTGCTTTTTCGACAGCCTTGGGATCTAGACAAAGGGTATCGTCGACATCCACTAAAATTGGCACCGCCCCGATGGCTAAAATAGACTCGAAACTGGCCACGAAAGTGAAGGTGGGCATAATGATCTCATCCCCTGCCCCAATGCCCGCGCTGGCCAGGGCGACGGTCAGGGCCGAGGTGCCGCTGCTGACCAATTGTACATATTTTATCTGCATGCGTTCCCCCAGTGCCTTTTCAAGCTCTACAGCCTTCCAGTGGCCGTTGCGCATGCCGTCGAAGCCATAGCGCATGAGCACTCCGGAGTCCAATACATCCTGTACTTGTGCTTTTTCCTGATTTCCAAAAAGTTCGAATCCTGGCATTTAAATCTGGGGTTATTGATTATTTATTTAAAAAGGAGCTTTTAGACAGCTTGTTTAATTTAATGTATTCCCAAGTCCAAGGTATTATAAAATTATAATACAATTAATTGATTCAAAATGAATTATATTGAATAACTTAAATAATCGATTTGCTAATAAATTTCGATAACGCTGTCCTTCAAATCCTTCCGTACCTTCTTGAATTCCGAAAACATGTCATCCTCCGCACGGTATCCCACCGGTAAAACGAGGACGGAAGTTAAACCTTTGTTTTCCAACTGTAGCACATCATCATATCCCGCCGGATCAAAACCTTCCATAGGGCAGGAATCTATTTTTTCAACCGCGCAGATGGTCAACAAATTTCCCAAAGCGAGGTAAGCCTGATTTTTCGCCCATTGTCGGATTTCCTCTACATCCTTTTTAGAAAAATCTTCGACGAGGGCATCCTTAAAGGGATTCAAGATGGAATCGCTAGTACCCCTAATCTTTTTTACCTGCTTGAAGTAGTTGGAGATATAGTCCTTTCCGATAGCATCCTGAATACAAATGACCAATACATGCGAGGCTTGGGCGACTTGGGGCTGGTCGAAAGAATGGGCGACCAATTTTTTCTGAAGCGCCTTGTTGCGGAGCACTAAGAGGGTAATGGGCTGCAACCCGTAAGAGGTTGCCGTCAGGTTGAACGCCTGCTTAAGACCGTCGATACTCTTTTCTGGAAGCCTTCGCTCCACATCGAATTTTTTGACGGCATAGCGCCATTGCAGATTTTTTATAGTGTCGGTCATGTTGCGGATTTCTTTCGGACGGTACAAAAATAGGATAATTATAGGGCATCGCGTGCCCTGGTTATCCATTGCGGTAAAAATGTATTTACATTTCCAAATTTGATATATTTGCATAAAGTAGGGAAAATAAGTAGTCCATAGATTCCAATAACGTAAGATAATTCTTCCATACTCACGAACATTCATCCCAATTTCTATTCTACCCCCATGATGAAATTCAGGTTGACGACTACCCAGGTAATTATTATATCCTTAGTAATTTTTTTGATTACGAACCTCTTTATTTGGACGTCGATAGTACAACGGATATCGGTTCACAGACAAAATGTGACGGAGCTCGAAAATGCGAGGGCGAACAACAGGCTCGACCGGGCGGAAAGCCGGTTGCAGGCACTTTATAACGTCAGCAAGAAAAATGTCCTTTTCTTGGCCGAACTGATTGATTTGGAAAATTCATGGAACTCGACAGAGTCCATTGCTTCCCAGCAAATGGCAGAATTTCTAAAAGTAGACGAAAATTACTTTCAGGCCCGGTTTATCGATATGTCGGGACGGGAAAGCATCCGCGTCGAACGCATCGGTGATTCTGTGGTAATCATACCCCCGGAAGCGCTGCAGGACAAGCGCAATCGATATTATTTCAATCAAACCATAGAATTGGACAAAGGGGAAGTCTTTGTCTCCCAAATGGATTTGAACATGGAGGAAGGCCAAATCGAAAAGCCTTACCGACCTACGGTGCGTTTTTTTACCCCGGTATTCAAGGGAGAAACGGAGATAGGAATTTTCGGTCTAAACCTCAACGTTAAAAACTGGTTCGATACTCCTAATGGAACCAAGGTCGGTGTCCTGAATTCCAAAAACGAGGGGTATTTTGGTACCGAAAATCTGTATCGAAAGTTTGAAGCCGACTTGACCCTAAAGGATGGACACGGATATCCCGAATATTTTACGAAAAAAATCAGTCTGGAAAAAGGTCAGGAGTGGACACTCTTCGCGCGCCCGAACAATGTTGCCTTGGATGCTAAAATGAAAAAATTCAAGGCCGAGGCCTATAAAACAGGTATAATCCTCTCCGCCGAAGTGTTGTTTCTTCTGGTAATCGTGCAGATACTCCATACCAAGAACCGAAATATTTCCAAATTGAACAGGGCCGTCGAACATCGTTTGAACGAGAGGGATATTCTGATCAAGGAGATACATCACCGGGTCAAGAACAATCTTCAGGTAGTGGCCAGCCTGCTAAGCTTGCAGTCCAGTTTTATTAAGGATGAGAAGATGAAAATGTTGTTCAGGTACAGCCAGTATCGCATCAATTCGATGGGCATAGTACACGAAATGCTGTACAAAAGCAATGACCTGAACCGCATCGACTATGGTGCCTATATCAAGGAACTGGTACAAACGCTCATAGTATCTATGAAGGGCAATAAGAGTAAAATCCAGTTGGTGACGGACGTGAATGAAATCTACCTGAATATTGACACATCGATACCGTTGGGACTTATAATCAACGAAATCATCACCAACTCTCTCAAATACGGCTTTCCCGATAGGGAAGAAGGCACAATTACGGTGAGCATGTCTAAATTAAGCGCATTTTCCTATAAATTGAACATCGGCGACAATGGCACCGGTATTCCGGATCATATCAATTTCAGGAACACCAAATCACTAGGCCTCAAGCTGATACATAAATTGGCTCTTCAACTAAAGGGCAATATCGAAAAGGACAGTTCCAAGACCGGAACGAACTATATCATCACCTTTCAGGAAATTGAACAAACGTCTTAGCCTATGTCCAAAAAAGTGCTCATTGTAGAAGATAATTTTATCATCCAGATGTTTTTGGAGGAAATACTGATGGGATTGGGACATGACATTATCGCCTCAACGGACAACGGGGCGGACGCCTTGGCTCTTTCCGAACGTCTTTCCCCGGATGTTATTCTCTTGGACATCGGTATTTCGGGAGAACAGAACGGTATTGAACTAGCTGGGACCATTAAAGAAAGGTTCGGTATTCCCTTCGTCTTTCTAACAGGAAATTCCGACAAGGCGACCCTCGATGAAGCTTGGGATCAGGGGCCTTTGCACATTATTCAAAAGCCCATTGACGAGGATAAGCTGAAAGTCGAATTCTCGGACATTATAGAAAAGCTGAATTAGGATGGATTTCCGGCCCGGTTCATCATCTCGGGTGGAAAAAGGCTTTATGCTGATTTCCAGTAGGAATAATTTGCTCCAAAAAAAGGCCGCTCTTTCGAACGGCCCCTTTGGCGGAGGAAAAAAGATGCTCTCGCGTCCCGAACCGGAATGCTTTCACATCCCGGAAAAGTCATTGCTTGACTCGGTACTCTTTGTTATGGCCTAGGCCGCTTTTTCGGAATAATCCAATTGTCTCAATTTCATGAGGGCTTCCGATTTGGAATTCACGTCCAGTTTCAAATAAATGTTCTGGATGTGGAAATTGACCGCGCTGGCGGTAACGAACAGTTTTTCGGCGATGGCCTTGTAGGTCGCGCCCTGACAGAGCAGGTCGATAACCTGGTTTTCCCGTTCCGAAAAAATTTCCCGAGATTTTCGCTGAAAAGTCGCGATAAATAGACTGATAATGTCGTTGCTCATTGTAGCGCCTTCGTTCTTGATGGAATCCAAGGCATTGTAGAGCTTACGTTCGCTGACAGGTTTGGACAGGTAGCCATTGGCGGTATTTTTGAACGCCTTTTTGACCAGCTCGAAATCGTTGCTTTCGCTCAACATGATGATTTTCACGTTAGGGTCCTTTTTCCTAAAACGACGGATGCATTCGATGCCGCAGCCGTCGTCTTGGGAAACTTCGATAAAAACGATGTCGGGCGATCGGTGGTCATAATCCGACAGCGCATCTTCTACCGAAACATAGACCTGCTCAAGGGAATAGTCCAGATACATTTCAAAATACTTCCGGTAGGTGTCGTGAAGTGATCGGTCGTTGTCGATCACGATACTCTTTAAAAGGTTAATACTCATGGTAGTGGGATTTTGTGATGATGCCGCGGACTATGGGTTGACCCGGACAAAATCGGTTAGATTTGGGATAAATGCAATGATAATTCCAGCACTCCGCGTGCTATCGACAGTTGGGTTATGGTGCAGAAAATGTCGTCTTCCCCTATGG
>JBAUIP010000259.1:0-9976 GCA_049683055.1 Pricia sp. | reverse complement strand
ATCCTAGATTTCCAGAACTGACCCAGAACCAGATAGCGACCTTAAAGGACTATGGTACGGTCGAGGATTATGATAGCGAGACCCGGGTCTTCGAACTCGGCGACCTGCAGTACGATTTTTTCGTGGTTTTGAACGGAAGTGTCACCATCGATGACCCCTATAATCCGGGAAGTATAATCGTGGAGCACGGAAAAAACGAATTTACCGGCGACAGCGGGATGCTCTCGAACCGCGGCGCCCAATTTCACGCGACGGCCACCCCGGGAACAAGTCTTATTCGCATCGAACCCAAACGGTTAAAAGAGGCCATCGCCAAGCATAGCGGAATAAGCGATGTACTGCTGAATGCCTTTATCCAACGGCAAGACACGATTCTCTCGGAATATACCGGAGGTGTTAAACTGGTCGGCTCGGGCAATTCGAAGGAGACCTACGCGATTCGTGATTTTATGGATAAGAACCACATCTGGTACAATTTTTTGGATGTGGATACGTCGGAGGAAGCCGCGGAACTGCTAGAAAACTTTGATCTGTCCGAAAATGATTTGCCGATGTTGATTTGCGGTAGTGGACAGGTATGCCTGAATCCGTCCCTTGACGAAGTGGCAAGACACTCGGGAGTGCTGATGGATTTTGAGGATAAGATCTTCGACCTCTTGGTTATCGGCGCCGGCCCATCGGGACTCGCGGCCAGTGTCTATGCAGCCTCCGAAGGGTTGAGCGTTGTCACCATTGACAGCAAGGCCCCTGGCGGACAGGCGGGCAAAAGTTCCAAAATCGAGAACTATCTAGGGTTCCCTACCGGAATTTCCGGAAGCGACCTTGCCAACCGCGCCTATGTACAGGCTCAGAAATTCGGATGCAACATTTCCATACCCCATAAAGCGGAAAGCATCGAGCATACCGGCGACCATTTTATTCTCTGCGCCAGCAATGGCAAGGTCATCAAAACGAAGGCCTTGATGGCTGCCACCGGGGCGAATTATCGGCAACTTCCCATTGATAATATAGAAGATTATGAAGGCAGCGGAGTCTACTATTCCGCTACGGGAATGAACGCAAAAGCCTGCCAAGACGAGCTGGTCGGGGTGGTCGGCGGCGGAAATTCCGCTGGTCAGGCGGCCTTGTTCTTGGCGGACCACGCGAAAGAGGTGCATGTCATTATTAGAGGCGATGATCTGGGCGCAAAAATGAGCAACTATTTGGTGCAGCGCATCGAGGCGGCCGAAAATATTCATGTGCAGATCGAAACCGAAGTTGTGGAACTAAAGGGCGACCACCATCTCGAATTCCTGGTTTGGGAACGCGGCGATGGCAGTAAAGAGGAAAAGAAAATCACCAATCTCTTCACCTTTATCGGAGCTAAGCCCTGCACCGAATGGCTTGACGGCTTAGTGGTCACCGATGAAAAGGGGTTTATCTGTACTGGCACGGGTATTACGCAGGACGAACTTTCGAGCTGTGATATTTATCAAAGAAGGAAGCCCCAGTCGATGGAAACTAGTATTCCAGGGTTTTTTGCTGTGGGCGACGTGCGTAAAGGTTCGGTAAAGCGGGTGGCGTCAGCGGTGGGAGAGGGTTCCATGGCGGTGAGCCAAGTACACCAGTTTTTAGGGGAGTTGCAGAATCGGGAGGCGGTCGGGGTTTGAGTTACTTCGGATAGTCCTCCAACACCTTCGCCTGCTGCTCAATAGCCTGCTTAAACTCCGCCTTCAGATTCGAGACAAGCTCCGCCACCGGAAGCGTGTTCTCCACCGTCGCCGATCCCTGACCTGCGGACCAGATAGTTTTCCAAGCTTTCGCTTCGGTGTCGAGCTCTTTTCCAAAGTCTATTTTGGTATCCTTTTTCAAGTCCTCTTCGGTAAAACCAGCCGCTTGTAGGCTGGCTCCCAAGAAGTTGGCGTGTACCCCGGAAACTGCTGCGGTGTAGACCACATCGTTGGTACCGGAGTCGATAATCATTTGACGGTACTCGTCCGTGGCCTTGCTTTCTGCCGTATTGATGAACCGGGTGCCCATATAGGCAAGGTCGGCCCCCATTTGCAGGGCGGAAGCGATGTCGCGGCCGGTGCTTATGCATCCGGACAGGATGATGGTTTTATGGAAAAACTTTTTGATTTCGGCGATGAGGGTCATGGGGTTGATGGTTCCGGCGTGGCCTCCCGCCCCGGCGGCGACGAGAATGAGTCCGTCTACTCCGGCTTCCTGCGCTTTTTCGGCGTGGCGTTTTTTGATGATGTCGTGGAATACGAGTCCGCCGTAACTATGGATGGCATCAACCACTTGGCTGACGGCTCCCAAAGAGGTTATGACGATTGGCACCTTGTGCTTGACGCAGAGTTTGAGGTCGGCCTCCACGCGGGGATTGGTGTTATGTACAATGAGGTTGACGCCGAACGGGGCCGCTTTCTTGCCCGTATCTTTTTCCCATTTGTCGAGTTCGGTCTTGATTTCGACAAGCCATTCCTCAAAGCCCTCGCTGGAACGCTGGTTCAGGGCCGGAAAGGTGCCGACGATACCGTTCTTGCAGCATTCAATGACCAATTGAGGTCCGGAAATCAAGAACATGGGTGCCGCGATGGCCGGTAAGGACAGTTCTTTGATAAAATTTGGTCGTTCAGTGGTTTCGGAGGATGGTGTTGAGGACATATAAAAGTTTTTTAGGATGGGATGCAAATATAGTTGATTACCGCTTCACGAAAGCCGCCCAGATAGGAAGGCCATTCGTTACGGATGCATCCCGCCACCTAAAGTGGCGTAATATAGATTCATGTAACCATCATAACCTTCAATATCCTAACGAACTCATAAAATATCTTCTTGAAATCGGAAAGATGGCTATCTTGTGAATGGCACTCGTTCAAAACCGTGCATCCCATCGGGATTATTCCATCCTATCAAAAAACATCCATGCAGAAAAGAAGAACTTTCATAAAATCCGCCGGATTACTTTTTGGCGGAATCAGCATCCTCCCGCAGTACGCTTTCAAAAATTCGTTTCAAAACAAAAAGCTAGGTGTCGCGCTCGTCGGCCTCGGAAGTTATAGCGGCGGCCAATTGGCACCCGCACTACAGCTGACCGAACATTGCGAACTTCGCGGCATCGTTACCGGCAGTCCCGAAAAAATTCCCGTTTGGCAAAAGAAATACGGCATCCCCGATAAAAATGTGTACAACTACGAAAATATGGACGGTATCGCGAACAACGACGATATCGATGTCATTTACATCGTGCTTCCCACAGGTTTGCACGCCGAGTACGCCATCAAGGCCGCCAACACGGGCAAACACGTCTGGTGCGAAAAGCCCATGGCCAAGACTGCCGAGGAATGTCAAGCAATCATCGATGCCTGCGATAAAAACAAGGTCAAATTGTCGATAGGATACCGGATGCAGCATGAACCCAACACCCAAAAAGTAATTGAATGGGCGAAAACAAAGCCTTACGGTGCAATGCAAACCGTGCGGGCAGATATTGGTTTTTATACCCCCGATCCGCAGGATACCTGGCGGATGGATGCCGAACTGGGCGGCGGCCTTATTTATGATGTAGGGGTCTACTCCATCAACGGAATGCGGTATACTACGGGATTGGAGCCGCTCTCGGTAACGGGAAGCACTGAAAATACTAGGCCGGAGATGTTCAAGGAAGTCGCCGAGACCACCACTTTCAACCTTGATTTCCCAAAAGGAATCAAAGCAAGCGGAAAAACTACAGCGGCAGAAAGTGTCAACATTCTCCGCGCCGATTGCACTGATGGATGGTACCAGTTGACACCATTTCAAGCGTACAATGGGGTGCAGGGAAAGGCCAGTGACGGCACCCAACTCGACACCTACATCAAAAACCAACAGGCCCGTCAGATGGACGATGATGCGCTGGCCATCTTGGAAGACAGACCCGTTATGGTTCCTGGCGAAGAAGGCATGAAGGATATTGTTATCGTCGAGGCCATCAACGAATCGGCAAAAACGGGGAAAGCGATTCAACTTTCCTAATGCACACCGGTAGAGACTACCAAATATTTGATATTTTTACGTTCTTATGCGCGCATAATATCTTTGTCGTGTGTTATTTAAATTCGACCGTTTTCGAAAAAATCAGCAACAAAGGTCCGTGCACTTTTTGAGCTTTTGAGAAGCGGTCGTTCATTCCTATCGAAAAATAGATTCTATGTATTTGAAAGATTTTGAAATCCGTTGGAGCGATATCGACGCCAACCGCCACATGGCGAACTCCGCCTATTTGAACTTTATGAGCCACACCCGAATGGCCTTTTTGATGGAAATGGGTTTCGACCAAAAGACCTTGGCCGAAAACGAAATCGGGCCTGTGGTGTTTCACGAGCACGTTTATTATTTCAAGGAAGTATTTCCCGGTCGCCCCATCAAGGTATCGATGGAAATTATGGGCATGAGCGAGGATGCGAAGTTCTTCGAGTTCCACCATAATTTCTACAACCAGAAAGGCGAAAATTTTGCCCGCTGCGAAATGATGGGCGCCTGGATGGACCTCAAGACAAGAAAGCTCACGGGATTGACCAACGATTTTCTAGTAAAGTTCAGTGGTGCCGAAAAAGCGGAAGGCTTTCGGGTGTTGACGAAAGACGATACACGGCGGTTTGCGAAGGAACCGAAGGATTTGAAGCCCCAAAATTAAGGGACACATTTCAACACAGTCCCTAAATCTTTTGACGAAAAAAGTCCAAACAACTGCAATGGGTTTATTTACAAACAAAGGTTTTTCCTCGATGATTTTAAAAAGGGCATTGTGTATAGGCACCTTTATATTTTCATTGACGATTCTTCATGCACAAGTGCAGCGCGATAAGGTGTTGCACTTCGGCGGTGGGGTATTGAGCGGTGCTGCGGGGGCGCTAGTGGCCAACAAATTATCCGACGGCAATCGTTTCTGGACATTTACGGGAGCGGTAGGCGGAAGTTTGATTGCAGGTGTGGTCAAAGAAACCATCGATCAGGGGAAAAGTGATAACCGATGGGATAATGGCGACCTTGCTGCTACTGTCTTTGGAGGTGTCACGGTCGGTGTCACCATCGACCTATTTTCGGGGAAGAAGCGAAGAAATAAAAATCCTGTTTCGGTCGGGTTGCGTTGAGTTCGCTGTAATCAAAATAAATCTACCATTACTACGGACTCCCGTGTTGATCAGAAGGCAAAACATTGGTTGTTTTAGGCTTTCTGCTCGCCAGATACACTCCTAAAAAAACCAAACAGGCCGCCAAAATCTTTATGGTGGTCAGTTTATCCTGCCCCGTCGCCAAGGCGTATAGGATTCCGATCAGCGGCTGCACGTAAACGAAGGCGCTCAGGGTCGAGGCCTTGAGCTGGGTCAAGGCGAAAATGTTAAAGAGGTAGGTGCAGAAAGTGGTTCCCACAACGACAAAAGCGATTTTCCAAAGCGCCTCGAAAGGGAGAGCGGGCCAGTGGATGGCCATCAAGTCCTGATATCCGAAGGGGAGGCATAGCAGTATCCCGATGGTAAACAACCACTTCATAAAAGTAAAAGGGTGGTACTTCGCAATTAAGGTTTTCGCCATGATCAGATAGGAGCCGTAAAAGACGGAGTTCATCAGAATCAGAAAATTGCCCAAGGGAATGTTCGGCGCATCCTGACGGCTTTTGACGCTAAAAAAGATGAGTATCAATGCCCCTAAAAAACCGATTCCGATGCCCAGCAGTTTTTTAGGGATGATTTTTTCCTTGATAAATATCGCGGATAGTACGACCACGATAATTGGGGTGATGGTGACCAAGACCGCACTATTGATCGGCGTCGACATGGCCAAACCCTGAAAGAAGACCAGCATATTGACTCCCATGCCCAAGACCGCACAGAGCAACATCCGCGGATAATCTTTTCGGTCGATTGTCTCTTTGGGGCCAAAAACAGAGATGGCCCAGAACAAAATGGAGGCCCCGATGACCCGTAGCATAATGAATCCGAACGGCTTGACGTAATCGGGCATCACGCCTTTGGCAATGGTGTGATTAAGGCCGTAAATGGTAGTTGCCCCGATGGCGGCGAATATGGCAAGGGTGCGCCGGTTCAAGAGTGGATGGCTTCTCGGGCCGCCGCGACGGTTTTTTTACTGTTTCCGATAAAGATTTGGTCGTTGGCCAGAACGACCGGGCGTTTGAGAAAGGTGTAATGTTCTAGGATGTATTTTCTGTAATCCGCTTCGGAAAGTTCCTTTTCATACAGTCCTTTTTCGCGGTAGAGGCGGGCGCGTTTGCTGAACAGGGCCTCGTAGCTTCCGGCCAAGGCGTACATTTGTTCCAGTTGTTTTTCGGTGATGGTATCCGTCTTGATATCCTGAAGTTTGACCTCGTCTAGAGGTTCCAGTTCTTTGAGGATGCGCTGGCAGGTGTTGCAGGTACTTAGGTGGTAGATTTTCATGGTACAAAGAAACCCAATTCCAGTCAATTTTGTCCGTCATATTGGATAATTTCCCGATTTGTAAGTCGGATGCGTTTGCATTACTTTTAGCATCTACCTTAAAATTAGAATACTTTGGAAAAAATCTTCGATACTACCTTACAACATAGGAAACTTCTCTATAAAATTTTGGATAATACCCCAAAGGAGCAGTTGCTAGAAATCCCGGACGGCTTTCGCAACAACATCTGGTGGAATATCGCCCACGTCGTGGTGACGCAACAAGCATTGGTCTACGGCCTGAGCGGACTCCAATTGCGGGTGCCGAAGGAATTGGTCGACAAGTTCAAAAAAGGAACGGTGCCCGACGGTAGCGCAACGGATGAGGAGATGGAAACCATTGAAAACTTATTGATATCCACCGCTGATTGGGCCGAAGAGGATTACAATAGCGGACTTTTCAAGGAGTTTAAGGAATACACCACTAGCCTCAACGTTACGCTTAAAAATGTAGAGGATGCGATGACCTTTAATGTCTTCCATGAGGGATTACATTTGGGCGCCATACTCGCCTTACAAAAAGTGTTGAAAAAGTAGGATTGGCGAACGCCGTTGTTAAAGCCTCAGTCTCCGGTTTCTAAGAATACTGGAGCATTTCGCACAGCCCGCGCAAATCAACAAAAGCTTGTGCGAAACAACGACTTTGGTATGAGTTGAAAATTCGAAAGGTAAAAAGGACACATCAAGATTTCGTCTCCGTCGCCAAAAAAGGCTTGACCTCCTTGAACGGTAGGGTCAGTACAATAGGCCCATCTGCATAGGAGGCCACCTCGTAAGGGTTGTAAAGTAGTTGTACCCCTTCTTTGGTGAATCCGATATTTTTGGGAAGATAAAATTTATCGTACTCGAACATAAGTCCCGTTTGGTTGATGGATGCTCCGGCGGGAATTGCTTCCTGCTCCCGGAATTTAGCTTCCACGAACTGCTGGAACGCTTCCCGGTTTTGAAAGAGTTGCCAGTTTTCCAACTCGACACCTCTTTTTTTATCGAAGTTTAAAAAGCGTTGGGCACTATATCCGTGGGCCCCGCCCGTAAAAATGTAGGAATTGAGCTGTAGTGTGAGTACCTCTTTATCCTCATAGACAATTTCCCCATCGATTTTCGCCTCCCAAGGCGTAATTTCCTCTGGATACAAATTCCGAAGTTCCGAATATCCATTTTTAAAAGAAAGCAGGGCACCGTCGAGATCGGTAATTTCCAAATCGTCGTCAAAATGCAATTGGGATATGATTTCCTCCCGAAGGGCTGTATTTACGACGTTCGCCGTCCTTGTACTTTCGATGGCCTTGGGAATGGTGATGGATATTTTGGGGCAATCAGTACATCCTTTTTCCGCTAAAACTAGCGGTTCGAAGCTTAACTTGTCCGACTTCTGCTGACATCCGACCAGCATGGCGAAAATCATGAAAAAGGTGAAATGGGACTTCAGATTCATTGTAAAAGGAGTTGGTTGAATATGGGAATACAGATTACCCAATAATTAGACGTAATACATCGCGGTTCGCTGGTCGTACTACATTGCAAGCCGACGGATTTGCGGCAAAAATAATCAGTACAATTCAAAACAGTCTCTTTAGATAACGATACATTTGTAGGATAAATTATATAAAATGGGAGAAAAAACGTTAAAGTTCAATAGTAAAACAATTCATGGCGGGCAGCAACCCGATAAGGCCTATGGCGCGGTGATGCCGCCGATCTATCAGACCTCGACCTACGCGCAGACCACTCCCGGCGGGCATCAGGGCTATGAATACTCCCGAAGTGCCAATCCTACCCGTACCGCCCTTGAAAATTCGCTGGCCAGTATCGAGAACGGCGAATTCGGACTCGCTTTTGGCAGCGGCTTGGCGGCTATCGATGCGGTAATCAAGCTTTTAAATCCAGGAGATGAGGTGGTTTCCACCAATGACCTTTACGGCGGAAGCTACCGCCTTTTCAAGCAGGTTTTCGAAAAATACGGAATCAAATTCCATTTTATCGGGATGCAGGATGCAGATGGGATAGAAGAGTACATTAACGAAAATACCAAGCTTCTCTGGGTCGAGACCCCGACCAATCCGATGATGAACGTTATCGACATCAAGGCGTTCTCTCAATTGGCCAAGAAACATGATATTCTCTTGGCGGTCGATAATACCTTCGCCACGCCCTACCTGCAAACGCCTTTGGATATGGGTGCCGATATCGTAATGCATTCCGCCACCAAATATCTCGGCGGCCATAGCGATGTAGTTTTGGGATCGTTGGTGGTCAAGGACAAAGAACTGGCCGACCGGCTCTATTTTATACAGAACGCCAGTGGGGCGGTCTGCGGGCCGATGGACAGTTTTCTGACACTGCGCGGAATCAAGACCCTACACGTACGAATGCAGCGTCATTGCGAAAATGGCCGTGCGGTAGCCGAATATTTGGCACAGCACCCCGGCATTGACGAGGTGTTTTGGCCCGGATTTGAAAGTCATCCCAACCACGATATCGCGAAGCAACAGATGAAAGATTTTGGGGGTATGGTTTCTTTCATTCCCAAAAGTCGTACCGAAGCGGATGCCGTCGCAATCATCGAGAAATTGAGGGTCTTTACTTTGGCCGAATCCTTGGGAGGGGTAGAGAGTCTGGCCGGACATCCGGCGAGTATGACCCACGCCAGCATTCCTAAGGAGGAGCGCGAAAAGAGCGGGGTTGTCGACGGATTAATCCGATTGAGTGTGGGAATCGAGGATATCGATGATTTGATAGCCGATTTGGAACAAGCTATCGGGTAAGCGGTTTGGTCCTTCCCAAGTGATAAAATGTTCTTTTGTCCGTCAGTGAATTCGGAATATGGAAGAGATTTTTTCAATCTTAAAATTGAGCTACGCTGGTCTTCCCCATTCACGATGCCCGGTATTCGATAAATTTCGGTAATTGCAATGTTCCGCTTAACAGCTTTCGAGCCCGAGCTTCAAGCTAGAAAGCGAACGAGTTGAGGAATTTTCAAAAAAAGCACTTCTAAATTACATAAATAACATAATTTTGCTGTTATATCTTATTTACATCAAATTTAATCAATAAAATCAGTTACATGGAAGATAAAATCAAGGCCTTTATGGATGAGGTCAAGTCCAGAAACGGACACGAGCCCGAATTCATACAAGCGGTACAGGAGGTGGCGGAAACCGTCATCCCCTTTATCGCGAAGCACGAAATATACAATGGAAAGAATATTCTGCTGAGAATGGTCGAACCCGAGCGGTTGATTTCCTTCCGTGTGGCCTGGATCGATGATGATGGTGAAGTTCACGTCAATAGGGGCTACCGTATTCAAATGAATTCCGCTATCGGACCGTATAAGGGCGGATTGCGGTTTCATCCCTCGGTCAACGCGAGTATCCTCAAATTTCTGGCCTTCGAACAGGTCTTTAAAAACAGCTTGACCACCTTGCCCATGGGCGGGGGAAAAGGAGGGTCCGATTTTGACCCCAAAGGAAAATCCGACGATGAGGTCATGCGTTTCTGCCATGCCTTTATGACCGAAC
>JBAUIP010000258.1:0-3305 GCA_049683055.1 Pricia sp. | reverse complement strand
GCTTGGGTCCGTAATTGTTCGAACAATTACTGGTCACCACATCGAGCCCGTAGGTATGATAGTAACTGCGCACCAGAAAATCGGATGCCGCCTTTGAGGCGCTGTAAGGACTGTTAGGTGCGTAAGGGGTCTTTTCAGTAAAATAGCCCTCGTCACCGAGACTTCCGTAGACCTCATCGGTCGAAATATGGTGAAAGCGGGCCTTTTCATATCCCTCTTTCGAGCTGTTGGGCGCTTCGAGCCAATAATTTTTTGCGGCTTGCAGCAGGGTATAAGTCCCGTGGATGTTCGTTTCGATAAATGCATCCGGACTGGCAATGGAATTATCTACATGGGATTCGGCCGCAAAGTGGATGACCCCACCGACTTGATAATCCTCAAAAATGGATTGCACCAGTTCGCCATCGCAGATATCCCCTTGCACAAAAATATACCGGTCGTTAATCTCAACGCCATCCAAGTTTTTAGGATTGCCGGCATAGGTCAACTTATCGAGGTTAACTATGCGTGAATTAGAATTTGCGGACAGATAATAAAGAATAAAATTACTGCCTATAAATCCCGCACCACCAGTAATTAAGATAGTTCCATTGTTGTCGTTCTCGGCCATACTCACAGTTCGCTCGCCTTTTTGTTCAAGTAGCCAAAAAACGAAATCAACAGGAACGAAACGACCAAAATAATGGGAATCACTAAGATACCTTGGCTGTAAAGGGGCACCTTTACCTTTTGGTTCTTACCAAAATTGATGATATTTACGACCTCATTTTGTTCTGCCATTTCAAGTCTTTTGCGCTCGATTTCCTTAATAAGGGCATTTTTTAGGGACAATAATCCTGGTACCTCAAGACCGTTCTCGTTCTCCAATACTACGGTGCCCTGTTCAACACGGTTTTCTGCGGTCAGGTTCTTGGAATATCCATAAATCAAGGTGTCTATCTGTCTAATCAACTCCTGATTTTGCTCGATTTTCGACTGGGCATTCGAGTTGTAAATTTTCTTTAGCTCGTTGAAGTACTCATTCCCATTGATGTACTCCATAAGCCTTCTTGTGGCTTCTCTGCCGGCCAAGGGATTCTTATAAAAGAAGGTGATTCGATGGTTTAACCCGCTCTTCTTCAGTATTTCTGTCTTTACTACGTCGGAAATAAAACTATCATCGCTAAAACTTTGAAGTATCTCAAGATACCTCAAGTCTTCTTCCATATTTTCTTCTTCCCCTTGCTCTTCAATAGGCTCGATTTCTATTTTCAAGCTCTCGAGTTCGGATACCACGATGCCCAAATCCTTAAAGAACGAGGTATCTCTGGTGGCCAAATTGACCTCGATTTCTTCGACCACATTATATAGATAATCACGACTATCGAAATTGGGTTTCACAATGACCTCAGTCTTCAATTTGTCGGTGATGAAAAATTTGAGTCCATACCCTACCGCAAATCCGGCCACTACTAAAACAGCCAGTTTCCAGAAATTCTTTTTCAGATACAGAAAAACACGCAAAAATGCCCTGAAAATCCGGTCGAATCCCCTACCGATCATTCGGAACAATTGTCCCAAATCGATTTCGTCGGAAGATGATGAAGATAATGGCGTATTGGTCGGTTGCTGCTCTGCCATAAAACAGGAATTGAAAATCTGCGTTAAAATTTTATCCGTTATCAAGTAAGTCGGTTTTACACCGGTCGTTCCCAATCCGCCAGAGGCCAGAGTACTTCCGGTCAGTAAAGGGTTGTCAGAGGCATAATAGGCATAGCGCACCTTGACATCTTCGCGTATGCTCTTTCGAATCTTCGAGGCCGACTGTACCGCCTTTTGGTAATGTACTCCTTCCATTTCAAGACCGATAACGTTCCAGGTGCTCTGCTGGAAAAACTTTAAGATATCCTTGTTCTGCAACGAGGTGCCCAAGACAGTGACCATGGTACCCTCGAAAACCTTGAGTCCGTGGCCCTTAAAATCTTCGGCACAGAGCTCGTTCTTAAAAGGATAATTGTCTGCCGTTCCTTCAAAAATATGGGCCGAAGGAATCATCAGATCGCCTTTTCCGCCCTCAAGAATACCGGCTTTTCCCATAATGGATATCGAGGCTACGTCCAAAAAAACCTCTTTTTTCTTACCTTCCCGATACGGTTTTAGAAGCTCATCTATGGTCTCGTAGGCCTGTTCGCCAAAAGCATAATCCATCACAAATATAACAGGTTTTTCGGCATCGGGCAGCTCTTTTGCAAGTTCGTAACCGCAGACCGCTTTTCCCATTCGGGCGGTATCGAACAATTGTACGTCGATATTGGTGCCCGAAAAGTCGTTGATGGCAATCATTCCGTTCTCTTTGGCCACCTCGGTGACCTTATCGCGAAGTTCTTGGTTCAGTGACGAACTCAAAGCTTCAAAAATTTTCAGGGGGGCGCTATTTCCACCAGGCGATTCGTCCTCCGGCTGAAACTCTTGTTTCAGGGCATTCCGTGCAAAAAGGGAGTTCATCACACTGTGCATGTTGGCGCTTATAATATGAATCGGCCGCCGCAACAATCCGCTTTTTCGTAGGATTTCCTTGATGGTATCCGCCCAACGTTCGCCGTGGATGTGGTGCCCCAAACGTTCACGGAGCAAGGCGCTGAACGTAATGGCCCGTTTGTCTCCGGTGACCTCTTCCTCAATGGCCAGTTTGCCGAGCCAATAGATGATTTCTAGGAAGCGCTCCGGTTTTTCCTTGGATGCAAAACGTTCGTGTACCGCCATAATTTCCACAAAGGGCCGCCCTAGAATATTGGCGGTATGGATAACTGCAACCTCCCTTTCTGCGGTGGTAAGCTCCATTTTTTTGACGGCTTCTTCCAGCTTGATCCAATCGCGGATGGTCTTGTTGGTATCTTCGATCAATACCCGTTTGCTGATTTTTTCGGATTCTATAAAAAGGAAGGTCAGGTGGGTGAGGATGTCATAAATGTCCGATCGGCCCCTGGTAATTTCGATGTTCATCTGCTCTTCATCAATACGGTAGCAGTTGCGACGGCGTTTGGGAGGAACAATAGGGTCAAAATGGGACCGTCCATAGCCTTCATCGGATGTCAGATTAATAAACCGGCACTGCTCGATTCCCTCGGGAAGCCGTTCCAGCACGTAAATTAGACCGTTGAGTTCGGCCTTCTCCTCACCTATGGCCCCATAGATTTCAGGACGCAGTTGCAACAGGGCATTCTTAAGCGATTCGCCAGAAACGCCAGTGGGCTTGTAGAACCCCCGATTGAAAAGATGCCGCATAGTGATATACAGCCGCTCAATGGCGTTGGTCGATTCTTGGG
>JBAUIP010000257.1:0-10353 GCA_049683055.1 Pricia sp. | reverse complement strand
GAATACCAAAGGACCCGTTGCTTCCATTTATAACCAAGGCTTGGATAGGGCCGGTGAAGGTGTCGACAATGCCGAAAAGGCGGTCGTTGCCTACGGCGGGGTTCAGATGGGCCAGTTGGAAAAGAACGTTTCTTGGTTGTCCCTGTTTATCGCCATTGCGCCCATGCTAGGGTTCATGGGAACGGTAATCGGTATGATTCAGGCTTTCCAGAAGATTAGTGCCGTTGGTAACTTGAGCGCCTCGTTGATTGCGGGCGATATTCAGGTTGCATTATTGACCACGGTATTCGGTCTGATTACGGCGATTATATTACAGATTTTCTACAACTACATCATCGCAAAAATCGATAGTATCGTTAACGACATGGAAGATTCTTCCATCGTGTTGATCGATATGTTGGTCGACCATAGAAGTGATGTCGTCGTCAAGAAATAACTACTACAATAAACCAATTAATAGATTTGATTATGAATAAAATTATAAAGATTATATTGGTAGTTGTAGGTTTGGCCGGTGCCGTATTGTGGTTTTTTCTACCGGAACGGGATGCTCCCGTTGCCGATGCGTCACAAAATCCCGCACTTAATGCCATGTTCTGGATTACGTTTATTTTGTTAGGACTTGCAGCGGCTACCGCCTTTATTTTTTCAATGATTCACCTGTTTTCCAATCCGGCGAGCATCAAGAAAACTATATTCGTTGTAGTGGGTTTTTTGTTAGTCGTAGCTATTGCCTACGTTTTGGCCGATGGAACGGATGTTAGCATTCCTGAAATGGCCGATCGCGGTATCGAAACTTCCGAGACGATCATTAAAAGGATAGGAACCGGAATCAATACGTTTTTCATTCTGGTCATCATTGCCGTAGGGGCCATGATATGGGGCGGAATCAGAAAAGCGACAAAATAATTTAAAACACGAATTATGCCTAGAAGAGGAGCACCACCAGAGGTAAATGCAGGTTCGATGGCCGACATCGCATTCCTGTTATTGATATTTTTCTTGGTCACCACGACCATTGAAACGGATTCCGGTCTAGACCGGATGCTACCACCAATCGAACCACCGACGGAGGAGCCACCGGTAATCAAGGAGAAGAATATCTTTACGGTGAATATTAACCGTAATGGCCAGCTTCTTGTTGAGGAAGAAATTACCGATATCAAAGAGTTACGGGAAAAAGCCAAGGCATTTTTGGATAACGGTGGAGCGCCACAAGGCTCCCCCGAATACTGTAGCTACTGCAAAGGTAAGCGCAATCCGGAATCTTCCGATAATCCTGTGAAGGCGATTATATCTTTGAAAAACGATAGGGAAACGAAGTATAAAACATACATCACCGTTCAAAACGAGCTGGTAGGTGCATACAATGAACTTCGTAACCGTGAATCCCAACGTTTGTACGGAAGGGATTTTACCGAGATGGAAGCGGATTATCTGGATCCCGAGACTTCTTCCGAAAACAAGGAGGAATTAAAGGAAAAGGTACAAAGGATTCAGGGATTGTTTCCGCAGAAATTGTCAGAGGCGGAAACCGATGATACCCAATCCCAATAACTTAAAATTTAGCATATGTCAAAGTTTGCCAAGAAAAAGGATGCAGGATTGCCCGCGGTGAACACCGCCTCCCTGCCGGATATCGTGTTTATGCTCTTGTTCTTTTTTATGACGGTTACCGTCATGAAGGACAACACGCTCAAGGTCGAGAATACCTTGCCGAACGCGACCGAGACCAAAAAGTTGGAGAAGAAAGATAGGGTTATCTACATTTACGTGGGTGAGCCAACTTCACAATACCAGTCCAAGTTCGGACAAGAGGCTAGAATCCAGTTGAACGACAAATTCTCCTCGCCCTCCGATGTAGGAGCTTATATCCTAGAAGAGCGTGCGAAAAAGCCGCAGGAATTACAGAACGTTTTGACCACCGCCTTGAAAGTGGATGAAGATGCGAATATGGGATTGGTTTCCGATATCAAGCAGGAATTGCGTAAGGTGAACGCATTAAAGGTAAATTATACGACCTTTGAGGGTGATGCTTTTACGAATTTGCAAGACAACTAGAGGAACACACAGTAATAAACATTGTTAAACGCTTCGGACTTTCAAGTTTGAAGCGTTTTTTGTTGCATGAAGGTTGAATAACTATTTTTACGGTCATGATTCGGATTTTAGTTGGAGGCTTGTTATTGATATCTTGGGCATCGGTCGCCCAAGTATATCCCGATTCCGTTTTGCAAGATTCCAAATACTTGGAAGATCAATTCTATATTGGGCTCACCTATAATTTTCTGATCGACAAGCCCGACGATGTAACGCAGAGAAACCTATCCTACGGACTTCAAGCGGGAATAATCAAAGATATTCCTATCAACAGAAGCCGCACAACCGCTTTGGGTATCGGGGTAGGGTATGGTGTATATTCCTACTATTCCAACCTTCGCGCGCTGGAAACTGCGACCGATTTTGAGTACAGGGTCATCACCGATATTGACAGTTTGCGGAGAAATAAGGTGGAAACCCATATGCTGGAATTGCCCTTAGAATTTCGCTGGCGTAACTCCAATGCCGTGGACTATAAGTTTTGGCGTGTCTATGCTGGTGTAAAACTCGGATCTGTTATTGGGGGACGCTCAAAATACGTATCCGAAGATGATAAACAGTCCTTCTATAATATTGATATCCGAAGATTTCAATATGGTTTAACCTTCAATTTTGGCTACAATACGTTCAACGTTCACGCCTATTATGCCCTAAACAATCTTTTCGAGGACGGTACAAGTTTGGAAGGCGGTGAAATCTCCATAAAACCACTTCGGATCGGACTGATCTTCTATATTTTATAGCCAAAACTTGACCAATACCAATTGTGAGATCAATCCAACCAAAAAGCCAATAAGAAGCTCGACTTTTAAATGTGCCTTCAGGTAGAGCCTTGAGGTGGCGACAAGACCGGTAGCGGCAGTCAATAGGCTGATGGCTATAGTAATGTTGAGTTCAAAATGGATGCTCAGGCCGACCAAGAACATGAAAAGTCCGCCCATTCCAAGCATATGCATACTCGTTTTGAACTTTAGGAACAGCAAGATTAACGTGGTCATCGCTCCGATGATAAGGCCGATAAAGAAGAAATGCAGCTCTATGGCGTGGTCTGGAATCACTTTGTAAACAATCATCAGTAGTAACATGATGTGAACGTAAAGCGGATATTTGCGTTCTTTGAGCGTCGGCATGAATACCGTACTGACCACACCGATGTTTTTTAAGATAAAAAAAGCGATAACAGGAATGATGACCGTCAAAATAAATATAGGAAGGATATTTCCAAGCTGAACGGCAATGGGACTATATTTCGGCGTGACCAAAAAATAGGCCATTGTGCCTGCCAACGGAACGAACAGAGGGTGGAAGAGGTAAGAGACGGTCTTAAAGAAGATTTTCATCAAATCTTTTTTCGCAATCGGGCCACGGGAATATCCAACTGTTCCCGATATTTGGCGACCGTACGGCGGGCGATGGGATAACCCTTTTCCTTGAGGATGTTGGCCAGCTTATCGTCTGTGAGGGGCTTTTTCTTGGGCTCTTCCTTGATAACTGTTTCTAGAATCTTTTTGATTTCCCGGGTGGAAACATCCTCGCCCTGATCATTTTTCATCGATTCCGAGAAGTAGTTCTTGATGAGGTGGGTGCCGTACGGAGTATCTACATACTTGCTGTTGGCCACCCGCGAAACGGTGGAGACATCCATATCGATTTCATCGGCGATGTCCTTGAGAATCATGGGGCGTAGGTTACGTTCATCACCAGTCAGAAAATATTCCTTTTGATAGTTCATGATGGAACTCATGGTGACGAACAAGGTTTGCTGCCGTTGCCGGATGGCATCGATAAACCATTTGGCGGCATCGAGTTTTTGCTTAATAAACTGTACGGTGTCTTTTTGGGACTTTGTTTTTTTCTTGGCCTCTTTGTAGCCCTTAAGCATGTTACTGTATTCGCGGGAAACGTGGAGCTCGGGTGCGTTTCTACCGTTGAGCGTGAGTTCGAGTTCGCCCTCGACGATACGTATAGAAAAATCGGGCACTACATGTTCTACAATCCGGTTGTTGCCCGAATAGGAGCCGCCAGGTTTGGGATTAAGTCTTTCGATTTCCGAGATGGCGTCTTTCAGCTGTTCTTCGGAAATGTCATGTTTTTGGAGTAGTTTTTTATAATGTTTCTTAGTGAACTGATCAAAAGATTTCTCTAGGATAGCGATGGCCAATTCAATGTCGGGCGTAGGATCTTTGCGTTCGAGCTGAATTAATAGGCATTCCTTAAGTGATCGGGCGCCTACCCCGGGCGGGTCTAAGCTTTGCACGATGTTCAATACCTTTTCAATGGTTTTTTCCTCGGTATAGATATTTTGGGTGAAAGCAAGATCGTCAAGAATGTCCGATATCGGTCGTCGAATGTAGCCGCTCTCGTCAACACTTCCGACCAAGAATTCGGCGATGCCCCATTCCTCATCGTTGAGGTAGACCGTGTTAAGCTGGTTCAGCAAGTACTTGTTGAACGAAATTCCGGCGGAGTACGGCATGCTCTTTTCCTCATCGTCGGCGCTGTAGTTGTTCGCCCTGGTGCGGTAATCCGGTACTTCGTCATCGCTAAGGTACTCATCGATGTTGATATCCTCCGTATCGATGGTCTCGCTGTCCGAGTCTTCGTTATCGTAAACATCCTCGAAGGCATCATCTACCGCATCGCTCTCCTCCTTACCGGTCTCAAGAGCGGGATTTTCACCCAATTCCTGTTTTAGGCGTTGTTCAAAGGCCTGGGTCGGCAACTGGATCAGCTTCATGAGCTGTATCTGCTGCGGCGATAGCTTTTGTGATAATTTGAACTGTAAATGTTGTTTCAGCATTGAGGCAATTCTTACCGAAGTATTTTGTACTAAGTAATCCCTTACAGGAAATTAAATCGTCATTTGTTTTAGGTTCCGTTGACTTTCTAAAGTTAACCAATTAAGATCAGAACTCCGCATTTTGCGGCGTTCGAGGAAAGGGAATCACATCCCTGATATTGCCCATGCCCGTTGCAAAAAGCACGAGACGTTCAAAACCGAGCCCAAAACCGCTGTGTACAGCAGTGCCGAACTTGCGCAGGTCGAGATACCACCAGAGTTCTTCTTCGGGAATGTCGAGGGCCGCCATTTTTTCCTTGAGCACCTCAAGCCGTTCCTCCCTTTGCGAGCCACCGACGATTTCCCCGATTCCGGGAAACAGGATGTCCATGGCGCGCACCGTTTTTCCATCCTCGTTCAAACGCATATAAAAGGCTTTTATTTTAGCGGGATAGTCAAACAGGATTACGGGACATTCAAAATGCTTTTCGACCAAGTAGCGTTCGTGCTCGCTCTGCAGGTCGGCACCCCATTCGTCGATGGGGTACTGGAATTTCTTCTTTTTGTTCGGCTTGCTGTTACGCAGGATGTCGATAGCCTCGGTATAGGTTACCCTTTGGAAGGTGTTCTCGGCCACGAATTTCAATTTTTCGATGAGGGCCATGGCGCTGCGCTCGGCCTGCGGTTTGGATTTTTCCTCGTCCAATAGCCTTTTTTCCAAAAACTGGAGGTCTTCCTCGCAGTTATCGAGAATGTATTGAACGACATATTTTATAAAATCCTCAGCAAGGTCCATATTGTCGTCGAGGTCGTTAAAGGCCACTTCGGGCTCGATCATCCAGAACTCAGCAAGGTGTCGGGAGGTGTTGGAGTTTTCGGCCCTAAAAGTGGGTCCGAAGGTGTAAACTTTGCCCAAGGCCATGGCATAGGCTTCCGCTTCGAGCTGGCCCGATACGGTCAGGTTGGTTTCCTTGCCGAAAAAATCTTCCTTAAAATTGATGGAGCCATCGTCTTTTAAAGGCGGATTTTTAGCATCCAAAGTGGTCACCCGGAACATTTCGCCCGCCCCTTCCGCATCCGATCCCGTGACGATGGGGGAGTGGAAGTAGTAGAATCCGTTTTCGATAAAATATTGGTGAACGGCAAAAGATAGGGCAGATCGTACCCGCATCACGGCGGCGAAGGTATTGGTACGGATACGCAAATGCGCCTTTTCCCTCAAAAATTCCAACGAATGTTTCTTAGGTTGAATGGGGTAGGTCTCCGGATCGGCTCCGCCATGGACAAAAATATCCTTGACCTGGATCTCGACGCTTTGGCCCTTGCCCTGGCTCTCGACCAAAGTGCCGCTTACCCGGAGCGCCGCCCCGGTATGGATCTGTTTCAAGATGGTCTCATCGAGTTTTTCATAATCGACCACACATTGAATGTTGCCCATGGTCGAGCCATCGTTCAGGGCAATAAAGCGATTGCTACGAAAGGCTTTGACCCACCCGTTGACCGTAACTTCCTGTAATAAAAGATTTTTGGAAAGCAGTTCTTTGACACTATACGATTTCATGCTTACTGGCTTGGATTTTGAGGGCGTAAAGATACCATTTTCACCCTACTTAGCATCCTCGTCTTTGGGAAGGATATCGATTTGCGGTTCTTTTAGGTACTCCTTACTGGCAATATTCCGCTCCAACGATAACAATAATGAGGGAAGGAGGATTAAGTTGGACAACATCGCGAACAACAAGGTGGCCGATACTAGGGAACCCAGCGCCACGGTGCCGCCAAAATCGGAAATAATAAAGACCGAAAAGCCGAAGAAAAGTACGATAGAAGTATAAAACATGCTCACCCCGGTTTCCCGTAGGGCTGCGTATACGGACTTTTTGATTTGCCAGCGGTTGGCTATCAATTCCTGTCGGTATTTTGCCAAAAAGTGGATGGTATCGTCCACAGAAATCCCGAAGGCAATACTGAACACCAAGATAGTCGAAGGTTTGATGGGTACTCCGACAAAACCCATCACGCCGGCCGTAATCAATAAGGGCAGAAGATTGGGAATCAAGGAAATAATGATCATTCGAAAAGAACGGAACAGATAGGCCATAAAGAGGGCGATAAGAAATATCGCAAAGGCGAGCGATAGCACTAGGTTTTTGACCAGATACTTGGTGCCTTTCAAAAAAATCAGGGCACTACCGGTCATATAGGTATCGTATCGGTCCGAAGGAAAAAATTTCTCCAGGTTCTCGGAGAGCCGGTCCATGATCGCTTCCATTCGGTCCGTTTTGACGTCTTGGATAAAGGTCGTCACCCGGGCGGTCTGTCCGGTACTGTCGACAAAGTTCTTGAGTAGGTTCCCGTTACCGGCGGATCTTTGGGCGGTACTCAGAATGAAGTTGCTCTCCTGCTGGGTAGGTAATTGGTAGTATTTCGGAAGTCCACTATAAAAGGCCTGCTTCGAGTATTTGACCAGGTTCACCACGGACACCGGTTTGGAGAGTTCGGGAATTTCGGTGATGACCTCGTCCAGGCGGTCAATTTTTTTGAGGTTCCCTGAATTCATGACTCCTCTTGGTCTTTTGGTGTCGATGACTATTTCTACGGGCATAATTCCATCGAACTCCTCCTCGAAAAAACGGATATCCTTAAAGAACTGCGCGTTTTGGGGCATATCTTCAATGGGGCTCCCCGAGATGTTGATTTGATAAATGCCAATAATGCTCGCTATCAGAAGCAGTAGGGATACAATATAGACAGCAATACGTTTGTTGCGAACGATATTTTCCATCCAATTCACAAAACCATCGATCCATTTTTTGTTCAAATGCTTGAGATGTCGAGTTCTTGGAAGGGATAAATAACTATAAATAATGGGAATAATTAGTAGTGACAGGATAAAAATGCCAATGATGTTGAGGGATGCTACGATACCGAATTCCTTCAGCAACTTGCTATCGGTGATAATAAAAGTGGCAAAACCGGATGCCGTGGTCATGTTGGTCATCAGGGTCGCGTTGCCGATTTTAGAAATGACCCGTTGCAGTGAAAGGGCCTGGTTGCCATGTTTTTTGACCTCTTGCTGATACTTATTGATTAAAAAGATACAGTTGGGGATACCAATAACAATAATCAACGGAGGAATCAGGGCGGTCAGTACCGTTATTTCATACTGTAGAAGACCCAAAATTCCAAAGGCCCACATGACCCCGATTATGACCACGCACATCGAAATCAACGTGGCCCGGAAGCTTCGAAAGAAGAAAAAGAAAATCAGCGAGGTGACCAACAAGGCGGCCCCGATAAACTTCCCGATCTCGTCGATAATACTCTGGGAATTCATGGTGCGGATGTAGGGCATGCCCGATACATAGATGTTGAGACCAGTTTCCTCCTCAAAAGTTTCGACCTGTTCGGTGATTTCCTGTAGGATGAAATCCTTTCGGACCGAAGTGTTTACGATTTCCTTATCCATATTGGCAATCGTCCTGATAGTGCCGCTTTCTTGGTTGAAGAGCAGGTTATCGTAAAACGGAAGGTCGTTGAACAGATGGTCGGTCAAGGAATCGATTTGCGCCTGCGTACGAACCTCCGAAGAAATCAATGGCTCTAGGACAAATTGCTGGCCGGTGGAATCTTTTTTTAGTTCCTCCAGATTGTCAAGGGACAGCACAAAATCGATTTCAGGAAAAGCCGCCAACTGCTTGCTGAACTTGTTCCAGCGGTTGAGCTTGGCGGGAGTAAACAAAGAAGAATCCCGAATCCCGAAAACAAGGGCGTTGCCCTCTTCACCGAACTTCTCAAGGAACTGCTGATACTCCAAGTTTACTGGGTGATCATCGGGCAAAAGGTTCGCCGTCGAGTTGCTGAACCGCATATTCTTCCACTGAAGCCCCAAAAAAATGGTAAAGGCGGCAATGAGCACCAATATCAAAATCCGATTGCGGAGGATGATATTGGCCGTTTTTTCCCAAAAGCCGTCAGTGAACTTTGCTGCCATTCTGTTTTTTTACCGAACTACACCTTCATAATCTCCGCCTCCTTGGCATCCAAAAAGGTCTCGACTTTTTTGATGTAGATATCGGTAAGCTCCTGCACGTCGACTTCCGCATTTTTCTGAAGGTCTTCGGAAACATCGAGGTCACGGATTTCCTTATTGGCTTCCTGACGGGCATTTCGTACCCCTACCTTGGCATCCTCGGCTTCGGCCTTGGCCTGTTTCACCAGTTGTATACGACGTTCCTCGGTCAAGGGCGGTACGTTGATGATAACAAAATCCCCATTGTTCATGGGGTTGAAGCCTAAATTGGCGTTTGTAATCGCGGTTTCGATAGGTTGAAGCATATTCTTTTCCCACGGCTGAACCGAAATGGTACGACCGTCAGGGGTATTGATATTCGAGACTTGTGACAATGGGGTCTCCGAACCGTAATATTCCACCATTACGGAAGAGAGCATGGACGGGTTTGCCTTGCCGGCACGTATTTTTATGAATTCTTTTTCAAGGTGCTTCATTGCATCCACCATACTTTCCTTTGCGGAATCCAATATAAACTGTACGTCTTCGTTCATGGTATAAGTTTAATAGAAATTGTATTTATTACTGAAATTTTATTGTCTTGACATCTATAGCGAAGCAGTCTAGTCAATGATTGGAACTGCGCACTTTTCCTTTTAGACGCCCTACTTTAGGTCCCTGACTCAGAGGTTGACCACCGTTCCGATGTTTTCACCTTCTACCAGCTTTAAAAGGTTTCCTTTTTTGTTCATATCGAAAACTACAATAGGCAATTCGTTTTCTTGGCTAAGGGTGAAGGCGGTGGTATCCATCACTTTTAATCCCTTTAAAAGCACGTCGGCAAAAGAAATCGAATCGAACTTGGTGGCATCTTTGTCCTTTTCAGGGTCGGCGGTGTATATTCCATCAACACGTGTCCCTTTCAAGATAACGTCCGCCTCTATTTCAATGGCGCGGAGCACTGCGGCGGAATCCGTTGTAAAATAGGGATTTCCCGTGCCTCCTCCAAAAATGACGACCCGGCCTTTTTCCAAATGGCGCATGGCCCTTCGACGGATAAAAGGCTCGGCCACTTCATTAATCTTGATAGCGGATTGCAAGCGGGTCTGAACTCCCGTATTCTCGATGGCATTTTGAAGTGCCAGCCCGTTGATGACCGTGGCCAGCATGCCCATATGATCACCCTGCACCCGATCCATTCCCGTGGCGGCTCCTGAGAGGCCCCTGAAAATGTTTCCGCCTCCGATGACAATCGCTACCTCTACGCCCTTATCCCTTACTTCCTTGATTTCTTCTGCATACTCGGCCAGCCGTATGGGATCGATGCCATATTGCTTTTCGCCCATCAAGGCCTCACCGCTGAGTTTTAAAAGTATCCTTTTATATTGCATCCGTAGCTATTGATTTGGAACAAAAATAATCAAAAATTATTAGCGGGATAGAAGAAAAAATCCACGCCAAT
>JBAUIP010000256.1:0-30976 GCA_049683055.1 Pricia sp. | reverse complement strand
GTGTAGGGCATATAACGGAGGAATTCCATTCCGTCAACCAAAGTTTGAACCGGTTTTTTTTTCCCGCCGGGCTGATTTCGGTGACCCCCGAATTGCAGCTTGACGATTGGGTCATCTCAAAGCGTATTGTTGAGGTTGCGATCAAAAGCTTGCCTGAAAGCGGAACGTTCTTGAATTGGCGGACCAACGATTCGACAGACCGAGCTGAAAATACCTCCTCAGACCGATTGGGCGTAGCACGAGGTACCTCCAAAACCCCGACCGCATTGATTATCCGAACCCGGCCCAACAACCGAAAAAAATTCTCGCGACAATATTACGGTACGAACCCGCCTTACCTATTGGAAGAAGCTATGCTATTTTTGGTGGAGATTGGCGTCGAGCATCTGCTCGTTGACCTTCCTTCGGTGGACAAAGAAAATGATGGCGGGGAATTGCTGGCCCACAAAGCTTTCTGGGATTTTGATGGCCCTACTCGAAAACAATCCACCATAACAGAGCTGATTTACGTACCGGACGGCATCGAGGATGGCCACTATTATTTAAACCTGCAGGTTGCGGCCTTTGAAAACGACGCGAGCCCAAGCCGGCCGGTGTTGTATAAAATTCAGGATGGAAAAAAGTAAAATATAAAGGTTCTACGATGGCATCGTGATTATTTAGGCCTTAGTTGCCCCCGATATAAAATCGTGAAACAATGAAAATCCTTTTGAAATTAGAAGAAGTCCTGATGTTCGCGTTGGGCATTTACCTGTTCAGCATTCTGCCTTACGCTTGGTGGTGGTTTTTGTTGTTGATTCTGGCGCCCGATATCGGTATGATCGGCTACGCCTTCGGTAATAAAACCGGAGCTGTCTCCTACAATATTTTCCATCATAAAGGGCTGGCCATCGCCATTTATCTGATTGGTATATATCTTTCCTTACCTTTATGGCAGCTCTTAGGCGTCATCTTATTTTCTCACGCCTCTTTCGATCGGGCACTGGGCTACGGTCTGAAATACGACAAGGGTTTCAAGTTTACGCATTTGGGTGAAATAGGAGGCGCTAAGTAAAAAGATAAAATAGTTCGATGGCGGACGGGAAAATCGACATAGAAAATCTGGTTGACCATTGGGTCTCAAGGGCCTCAAAGGACAATGAGACTATGTTAAATCTTTACCATTCTGGTGACTATCATTGGGCGCTTTTCATAGGGCATCTAGTCTTGGAGAGGTTGATGAAAGCGTCCGTTGTAAAGCACACGGAAAAGCACGCACCTTTCACCCATGATTTGCGTCGGCTGGCAAAACTATCAGGTATTGACTTTAATAATGACGAAACAAAATCCCTCGATACCATCACAACTTTTAATCTCAATACTAGGTATGATGATTTTAAACAGGATTTTTACAGGAAGTGCACGAAAGAATATACTGAAACTTGGATTTCAAAAATCAAAGAACTGAAAAAATGGATAGAAAAAGAGCTGTAGCAATCGCTGAGAGGTTTCTTGTCGTGGTTAACGAGAAGTTCGCGGTGGAACATGCTATACTTTTCGGATCTTTTGCCCAAGGTCGAAATCACGCCGATAGTGACATTGACTTGGCCTTGGTATTCAAAGAAATAGATGACCGTTTTGATTTGCAGATACAATTAATGTGCTTACGAGATGATGACGCCTTGTTGATAGAACCGCATCCTTTCAAAGCGTCCGATTTCAATCGGAATAACCCTATGGTCGCTGAAATATTGAAGAACGGAATCGAACTGAAAAATTTTCTGGCCAACTCTAATGGATAGTATTTTCGACACATTTCTGGGCCTGACCTTGGGCGCGATCTTCACCTATTGGGTGTACACTTTTCTGCGGAAAAAGAAGAGTCGTGAGATGACGGAACACCAGTCCACTGTACTGTTGGAAAAAATTCGCAGTGTCTGCAAACTGGTATCGGTAGAAGGGGATTTTGCCGAGATCTACAAGTACGAGAACATCAAGGAGCATTTCATGAGCCTGGTCAGCAGCAAGAAAAAGGCCCTTTTGGTCATTAATGCCAAAGTGCATATCGGATACGACCTAAAAAAAGTGGAACTGGAAGCGGATAAGGATAGCAAAAAAATAATCATGAGGCATTTTCCACAGCCCGAGGTGCTTTCCATCGAACCGGACATCCAATTTTATGATATCCGAAGCGGGATGTTCAATTTCTTTTCCTCCGATGACCTGACGCTCTTGAACAAGGAGGCCAAACAGCATATCCGCAAAAAAATCCCCGAAAGCGGATTGATGGAAACCGCAGGAAGGGAAGCGCTACAGGCTGTACTGCTTATCGAAAAAATAGTCGAGACCATCGGATGGAAGCTCGATTACTCCGCGTTGGAAGTTTCCGAAAAGCAAAAAGCGCTTATAGAGAAATGAGCACAAAAAGTCTGAATGACATCTAAACACAATTTTTATGAAAACAAGTATCACATTACTATTTTTGGCCATTGCAACAATCAGCTATGGTCAAACTGAAGTAGATTCCCTTTATAGCGAGAATAAAAATAAATCCAATTCCATGAACGAATTCGACCCCAATTTTGCCCACACCGTTTATTTTTGGCTAAAAAATCCCGATAGCGAAGAAGACCGTGCCGCTTTTGAAAAATCCCTAGGCCGGTTTTTGGATAATTCCGCTTACGCCAAAACCAAGTTTATCGGCAAACCGCCCCGGGCCAGTCGCGATGTGGTCGACGGCTCATTTACGTATTCTTTGATTGTCACCTTCGAATCCGCCGAGGCACAAGCAGAATATCAGGTAGAACCGCCCCACAAACGCTTCGTCGAAGAATCGGAGGAACTTTGGGAAAAGGTCATCGTCTACGATTCGCAACAAATCGAATAGACCTTACAAAATCTGAAAACTTGGTTAATCAAGCTATGAACATCGAACAATTTCGCGAATACTGTTTAGCCAAAAAGGGCACCTCAGAAGGACTGCCATTTGGCCCGGATACTCTTGTATTTAAGGTGATGGGAAAGATGTTCGCTTTATGCGCTTTGGAACGACTTCCCTCACAGGTCAATCTGAAATGCGACCCCGACCGGGCCTTGGAACTCCGTGAGGAGTATGACGGATTGATTATTCCCGGTTACCATATGAGCAAAACACATTGGAATACGCTTTATCTGGATAGCCTTTCTCCAGAATTGATTTCCGAACTGGTCGACCATTCCTATGACTTGGTGGTTGCCAAACTTACCCAAAAGCAAAAGACGGCTTTGGATGCCTTTTAGCATGTGACTGAATGCCACCGCAGCCTATATCCCATTGCTGCTAGATAAAGGGTAGCAGTTATGGGGATGATGTCAAAGAAAAAAGCTATTATTCTAGGTCGATTTCAAATAGAATTGGAATTTTACGGCCTAGGGAAAGACCGATTAACCGGAGGCTCACCACCATGAAGGGAAGTTCATTCGGAATCGATACCTTTGCCCTCCACAAATTCAGAACCTTCGAATGCAGGATTTGATATCCTTTTACCGGCAACGGATTCAAACGTTTTCCGACGAGTTGTCCCGTATCAAAAAACGGCTCTTCGCTTCGAGTATGGTTCGTTTGGCCGTCTTCGTTCTGGCCGCCCTGGGAATCTATCTGGTTTTTGGCAATGTTCAATGGATTTTGGCCATCTCGATTGTTGCCATCGCCCTTTTTTTATATTTGGTTTCACGACATCAGAATTTACAACATGAACGGAACAGGCTGCAATCGCTCATAAGCATTAACGAAACAGAAATTCAAGTTTTGAACCGCGATTTTCACGACCTTCCCGAAGGGAACGAATTCAAAGATTCCCAACACTATTTCAGTCAGGATATCGATCTTTTCGGACGCGGGTCTTTCTATCAATATGTCAATCGTACGGCTTTAGGCCAAGGCAGTGAGACCTTGGCCGGACTGCTGAAGGAAAACTCCGTAAAAGACATCCCACTAAAACAAGGGGCCATCATGGAACTTGCAGATATGCCCGAATGGCGGCAAAATTTCTCGGCCATCGCCTCCCTGACCAAAACCAAAGTCAGTGCCGCGAAAATCGTAGAATGGCTCGACGGGTATACTACCTTTGTTCCAAAGGCAATGAGATTTATACCGTGGGTGTTCTCAGCTATCGCTATCATACTATTTGTACTTTATTTCACCGACTTACTTCCGGAATCCGTATTGGCCGGTTGGTTATTTTTAGGATTAGGGATTAAGTACCTCTTCTCTAAAAAAATCGCGATTCTAGGCGAATATGCCACGGAAATGCAAAGTACTTTTCACCAATATTACCAACTGTTAAAACAAATTGAGGATACTGAATTCAATTCGGAATTATTAAGCTCCTTGAGACAGGATGTAACGACAGAGAAGGAAAAAGCATCTTTGATCAGCAAAAAGTTCTCAAAGCTTTTATACAACTTGGAGAAAGGCAATAATCTTATTTATTACTTTTTTGGAGACGGATTTTTCTTACGGACTCTATCCCACAGCTATCAAATCGAGACTTGGATCAAACAACACGGCAGCTCGGTCGAAAAGTGGTTCGATACGATTGCCTTTTTCGACGCCTACAACAGTCTAGGAAACTTTGCGTTCAACCATCCCGAGTACGCCTATCCTGTTTTGACCGACACGGAAACTACCTTGAAATCCGAGGCTGCGGGGCATCCTTTATTGCATCCTAAAAAAAGTGTACGCAACGACTTCCAAATCGACAGGGAACAGTTCTTTATCATCACAGGGGCCAATATGGCTGGGAAAAGTACCTTTCTGCGAACGGTCTCGCTTCAAATCGTGATGGCCAATGTTGGGCTTCCGGTCTGTGCATCCTCAGTACACTATTCCCCCATCAAACTCATCACCAGTATGCGTACGACCGATTCGCTGACCGACGACGAATCATATTTCTTTTCCGAACTGAAACGCTTGAAATTTATCGTCGACGAAATCCAACAGGACCGGTATTTCATTGTGCTGGACGAGATTTTAAAGGGAACGAACAGCACCGACAAAGCCAAGGGAAGCCGGAAATTTGTGGAGCGGCTGGTGACATCGAAATCCACCGGAATCATTGCGACCCACGACCTGAGTCTCTGCGAGGTATCCAAAGAACTGCCCCAGATCGAGAACCATTATTTTGATGCCGAAATCATCGATAACGAGCTGCACTTCGACTACAAATTCAAGGAAGGCATTTGCCAAAATATGAACGCGTCGTTTTTGCTACGAAAGATGGAAATCGTTTAAAGGCATGGATTCACTAACACAAATCGTATTGGGGGCATCCGTTGGCGAGGCCGTCCTTGGGAAAAAGGTAGGAAATAAAGCAATGCTTTATGGGGCCATCGCGGGTACCATCCCCGATTTGGACGTCATATCGCGCTACTTTGTCGATACCGTCACGGCAACGGAGTGGCACCGGGGTTTCAGCCACTCCATTTTTTTCGCTTTGCTGTTTTCCCCGATATTCGGATGGTTGATTTCCAAGATAGAAAAAAAGAGTCCGGCCAATTTTGTGGATTGGACGAAATTGATGTTCTGGGGCCTGTTCACACATCCTATTTTGGATGCCTTTACTACTTGGGGTACCCAACTTTTCTGGCCTTTCGATTTGCGTCTTGCCTTTCAGAACATTTTTGTGATCGACCCGTTATATACCCTTCCGTTCTTGATTATTCTAATTTTGGCGATGCGACAAAAACGCAGTTCCCCAAAACGAGGCTATTACAATCGCATGGCGCTGTTCGTAAGTAGCAGTTATCTGCTGCTGACCTTGGTTCTTAAAGGAGCCGCCTATCGAAAAATAATGGACAGCCTAAAACGTCAAGGCATCGAATACACCGCCATAAACACGCGGCCCACTCCATTCAATAGCATTTTATGGACTGCCAATGTCGATGTTGGGGACGCCTACCTAATCGGTGATTATTCCTTTTTCGATACGGGAGAGGTCGAATTTTCATCCTATCCCAAAAATCGTCAGCTGTTGAGCCCTTTAAAATCGAACGATAAAGTAAAACGGTTGGCCAAAATAGCCGAAGGATGGTACACAATCAGCGAGCAAGACGGAACGCTATTTTTCAATGACTTGCGCTTCGGCCTGGTCAGCCTCGACCCCGATGAATCGCGTTTTACCTTTAGTTACAAACTACAGGAAACCGAGAATGGACTTGAGGTTACGGAATCCGAAAAATCAGGCCGCGATGCGAAAAAGTTGCTATCTGCGCTTTGGAAGCGGATGTGGGGGAATTAACCCGTTTTATTGGGTCCAAACCCTCAGTACCGTTCTTTCACCCGATTCGTTTTTGACATTTATTCGGGAAAAAGTTTTTTGCTCGAACAGCTTTTCGGCTTTCTCATAGCTAACTTCTTTTCCGTCGACTATGATTTTTAGGTTCTCCTTCTTGAGTTCTTTTAGGAGTTCAAGTGGTGATTTTGGCATCGGCGGAGTTAGGGGCATGAGTATGTTCTCCTCTATGTTATCTCTTTCCTTGACGGCGATAATTTCTTGTTCTTCGATAATTTTCTCGATTTGACGGTCCATTTCTTCCATCTGTTTCTCGATTTCGATTTGCTGTTCCCTCATCAAGCCTGAATGCTCTCTCATTGCGACCGCCTGTTTCGCCATCTTATCAGCTTGTGCTCTTATTTGCGCCTCCTGCTCCTCGGTCAAGTCCATTTGCTTCCGCATTTTTTCGGCATGGGCCCTGATTTGCGCCTCCTGTTTCTCGGTCATACCGATTTGCTCGCGTATTTTTTCTTGCTGTTCCGCTATTTCTTCCACTCTACGCTCGGTCAGAGTCCTTTCGTTGAATTCCATTTCTTTTGACTCCGGTGGGACGGGCGGTTCCGTGCGAACGGTATTCCCAACTTCGATTTCGCTCTGGTCCGGCGGAGTCGGCGGCTTAGGAGCTTTGGGCGGCTCCGGAAAATCGGGATAAGGTTCGGCATCTTCTCGTTGCGATTCGGTCATAATGGCATAAAGTTGTTCCAAACGCTCCACCTCCTGCTTTTTGATGCGGATGTTGCCTTTCTTGGCGAGCATCTTGTTGTATTTTTTGGCCAACCCGTTGTATTCGCGGATTTGTTTGTTAGTAGCGCCTTCTTGAAATGTACTATTTGACTTATTTGGTTTCGCAAAATCCGGCATTGGAAAAGGCTCGGCGTTGGCTTTTTGCTCGGCCGTCATGATGCTGTAGATATGGTTCAAACGTTGTAGCTGATTTGTTGGTTCACCAAGACGGGATTTGGGCACACTGCGAGCTAGGATAGTATTACTAGTAGGAAGTTCGTAAAACTTCTTGGCCAATGCGTTGTATTCGACCAATTGCTGTTCTGTCGCTCCTGCAGTGGTACTATCAGTTTTCGGGTGCTGTGGGATTTGAACCGTAGTGCTAAAGCCATATAGCAACAGGGCCAGTAATGGCAGAAGCATCGCGCTTCTCAATAGAATAGACTTCTTCGTTGTTTGTGTTTTCATGACCGTAAATCGTTTTTTGATTGATGAATAGGATGAATAATTGATGGCGTTGACCAAACTCGACTGATTATCTTGTCCGTTCGCTGATGAGGCAAAGGCTAAAAGTATTTCTTGATATTTGGGGGTGGATGCCCCGTGCTCTATGACCGCTTGGTCCGCCAAGAACTCGTGGTTGAGCTTGATGGACGCCTTATAGAGGTATAAAATCGGATTGAACCAAAAAACAATTTGCAAGAACTCTACCAGCAAAACATCCAAACTGTGGATTTGCTTAGCGTGGGTCCGCTCATGTAGGATGACTTCTGCGGGAATTTCCTGACGTTCGTATTTTTCCCGATTCAAAAAGATGTAGTTGAAAAAGGTGTGCGGTACAATAGAATCCTTCAACAGAACGTGGAGTATTTTTCCAATTTTTGTTTTTGGATTTCCCTTAATGTCTTTTTGAATGCTCCAAAGATTCCGAAGAAATTTAAAGGCAAAAACGATAGCTCCGATTGTGTATATAGACCATACTAACGGTAACCAGTAATTGGCCAGACCGTGGTTCCCCGACCTTTCGATTCGGGGTGTCGGTGAAGACAATACCAAGGATTCTTTAGGGTCGGACGGGTCGTTTTCGGAAGTACTGATTTCCGGTACTGCCCCTTCTGAAAGCACAATATTATTGGTAGCGGGCACTACATCGATATATTTCGTAAAGGTAATTGAAGGAATAATGAACGACAGCAGCAAAGCGGCCAACAAGTAAAATCGCTTAAAAACATGCATGCGCTCCTGCTCTAATACAAGCTTGTAAAAAAGCAGTAAAAGGGTAAGGCAGGATATTGATTTTATGAGGAAAACCAGGATGCTCATTTCTTTTTGATTTCGTTATCGATCAATTTCCGCAAATCTTCCAGTTCGGTCTTGCTGAGGTCGGTCGTCTCGGTAAAGAACGAAGCGAACTGTCCCGGACTATCGTTGAAAAAATTTCTGATCAGGCCGTTGACATGCTTGGAGAAATAAGCCTTTTTCTTCACCAAAGGGTAATATTCGCGCGATCGCCCTTGGCTGGTATAGGCCACAAATCCCTTGTCCGTCATGCGCTTCAAGAGAGTAGCGATTGTGGTGCTTGCCGGTTTGGGATCGGGATAGACATCGAGCAAATCTTTCATGAAGGCCCTTTTTTTCATCCATAGGATATTCATGAGTTCTTCCTCAGATTTTGAAAGCTGCATTTCTGACGTTTTTAGAATTAATTCTACAAACATAGAATAAAAATATGAGTTCTACAAATGTAGAGTAAATTTTATGAGAATGTAGATTAGCTAAATGATAAGAGTGAGCAAGAAATAGGAAACTGGGAAAGGAAGCCGAAGAATGTTGTTATGTACAGTATTGTTTCCAACGATATTTTTAGCTTCAAATGTTCAGTGATTTCGATTTTTACGCTATATTTGCAGTCCGAAATTTGAGCTTGATGTGTCATCTTTTCAGTGGATGCCCCCCAAAAACAGGTTTCGACAATAAATGTTACCAGCGGCTGTGATGGAACTGGTAGACATGCCAGATTTAGGATCTGGTGCCGCAAGGTGTGGGGGTTCGACTCCCTTCAGCCGCACAGGGCCCCTCGACAACGAGGGGCTCTTTTGGATTCAGGTATCATCTTAGAAAGAAGGTCTTTGTCTGTTAAAGGCCATATATTTTGCTTCGGGATTGACAGGAAACCACTAATTTTGTCGCAATTGCAGGTGTGGTGGAATTGGTAGACACGCTAGTTTCAGGTACTAGTGCCGCAAGGCTTGGGAGTTCGAGTCTCCCCATCTGTACATCAAGGCAGCCCTTCGCTAAAGAGGGGCTTTTTTATTGATAAAAATCTTCGGTCGCAAAATGATAAGTCTAAACCAATGGGATTACATGACCAATAACCTCTCTATTTTCCCGTATCCAGGCCAGCGGACTTAATTCCAGTTATGTTTTCTTTGGCATCAAAAATTTTTGGGTTGATGGAGATTTTGATGCTGTGAACTGCTGTTTGAATTGAGAATTACTAATGCAGAATAGCTGCCGCTGTCAGAAAAATTCGATTGAGCTATTCGGATAAAAAACAGAATAATCTTACAAAATTGTGTGATTATTTTTATACATTACATTTCGATTCTTAATAATTAACATTGTAAATTGTAGTTTTGTATCTTTATTAAGAAATTTCGTTCCCCTATAAAGCATTTATTTTGAAACCAGACCACCACAAAATCACTCCATTATGGGAAAAAACGAAACTGTTTTAGAGCAAACAAAGCCATCCGACATTCATCCAAATCAAAGAAAAGAGGATGCGGCCACCAAAATCGAGACCATCCGGAACCTGATTTTCGGAGATAATATCGAGGAATATAATTCCGAATTCGAATCGTTGAAGAGTGATATCCTCCAGAAAAAGAAAATTCTGGAAGGGCTCATCGAAGAGGTGAGCAAAGAGCTGAAGACCGCTATCGATACCGTGGCCACGGATGTCAACATCAGAATTACCGAACTTGAGGATAAGCTGGAAGAAAGAATTGAAAGCTTGGGCCAAGACAAGGTCGACCGAAACGAATTGGGCAAAATGTTGAAGGACTTGGGGGAGAGGGTAAGCCAAAAATAACGACGACCAAACCTCCAGGGGATGAGTGAAGAAGACAAAATCCAGATTTTAAAGGATATTCTTTTCGAGGAAGACCAAGCCTACGTCGAGCGGATTTCGAACCGGCTGGAGGAACTGGAAAATTCCTATAATGACAGAAAAAAATTCTCTTCAAAAGTCGAACCTATCATCCTCAATGAACTTCACCATTTCCAGACCCGTATTCCCGAGACGCTCGGGCCAACGATTACCGAAGCACTGAAAGTCGAGATCAGCAAGAACAAAGATCAGGTGGTCGACGCCCTTTTTCCCATCCTCGGGAAGATGATAAAGAAATATATAGCACAAGAAATCAACAAGCTTTCCGAAAAAATAAACCGCCAACTGAGTGTGAGAGGAAAAATTCGGTCTTGGTTCGGGGGCCGAAAAGAAAAACAGAACCTGGTCGACGCGCTGATTCCCACCGATATCGAACAGGTACTACTGATCGAAAAGAAGTCGGGCCTGCTCAAGGCAAGCTATTCCAAAACCCAGACCATCGATGAGGAAATGATTTCGGGCATGCTCACGGCCATTAAAAATTTTGTCGAGGACGCCTTTAGACAAAAAGGCCAAAATTTGGAGCATATCGAATACGAATTGTATCACATTCACCTTCAGAGTTTTCAACGCTACTACGTTGCCGTTGTGCTGTCAGGCAATTACAACTTGAAGGCCAAGAGCGAGGTACAGGACATCATTTTTAACTTCTACGAAGATTTCACTAAAAATGATGAATACGAGTCGTTGGACAACAGCCTTATCAACCTACAATTGGAGAAAAATTTCGGACATGCAAAGCTCTAAAAAAGTAGTCGTTCTCGGGCATTTCGGCGTAGGTAAAACCTCCCTCATACGGCGCATCGTTGACGACAGTTTTTCCGATAATTACGAGGTATCCATTGGTGTACATATCACTAAAAAACGGGTCGAGACCCGCTCCGATAGACCGGTATCACTTATTCTGTGGGATTTGGAAGGTACCGATGACCTGAACCACATTAGGGATTCCTATCTTTTAGGCACCCATGCCGTCATCTATGTGTTCGACGTTTCCAGACCTTCTACCTTTACGAATTTAGACCGTGACCTTTCCGTCCTTAAAAATAAGACCACCGGGGTGCCTATAAAAGTGGTCGGTAACAAGGTCGACCTGACCGGTGAAGAGGTCGTTGCTCAAATGTTGGGGCAACAAAATATTTCGTACGACTACCTGACCAGTGCCAAGACGGGTAGTAAAGTCGACGATTTGTTCGAACGCCTGGCAAAAACACTCGTGCCCGATGCTGAAACGATTCAAGGAGAACTATAGCCATGACCACATTCAGTTCATCGTATCGGATGCCGACGGACGGGTAGTCGATAGCGACCAGACCATTTTGAACTGCGAAAAAGGCAGTCCATTAGGTGAGTTGCATCCCTTTTTCTTGAGCATGCCCGCCATCCTAGCCTCCGCGGGAAAAAGCACGGTCTTTCGCTGCGTGCAGCTGGGTACATCCGAAGACGTCCTTACCGTCGATATCGACATCGTGAAAGAGGGCGAATGCATCCATATCGTCATCTATGATCTCACCGACCATTATTGCGAATACCAGTCCATGGCCCAATCGCGGAACGAGTCCGTTATCGCTTCCGAGCTTATCCTCCTAAAAAACGACGAGCTACAGGAACGGGAACGTTTTAAGAATGAATTCATTCAAAATTTCAGCCACGAGCTGCGCAATCCGCTGACGAACATTATTTCTCTGACCAATATTTTGGGACGTACCGGAGTCAACGAAGAACAGCAGCGGATTCTGAAAATATTGAAGGAGTCGACCTTTAACCTCAAACTGATGTTGGAGGATATTTTGAGCCTGTCGATGATTTCGAAGGGGAAACTGGCGCTCAATTCCAGCATTTTCGATTTCGGGCACCTGATTGACTTTTTGAAACTTACTTACACAACTAGGGCAGAGGAAAAAAACTTGGAATTCTCTATTACATCCGATGAGGGTATTCCCGACTATCTAGAGGGAGACAGGCTACGACTTCTGCAGGTATTGACCAATTTGTGCGATAATGCCATAAAGTATACCGAAACCGGAAAAATTACCATGCATGTGGGGCTCAATCAAAAAAGGGCGAACACCGTCAGTCTGCGTTTCGGGGTCGAGGATACCGGTATCGGAATTCCACCGGAAAGTCTTGAAACTATATTCGAAAGTTTCGAGCAACTCGGCCGAACCGAAGGGGTAGGTCTTGGCCTGGCCATTGTCAAGGGCCTTTTGGCACTTATGGGCAGTACGATTCAGATTGATTCCACCGCCGGTTCGGGCTCCCATTTTTATTTCGACGTTACCTTAAAGTTTCCGCTGCGCCAGCCTGAACCGATTTCCAATTTCAATAGCTATAAACGGAAGCCCGGCACTAAAAAAGAGGAGAAATTTAACGTGCTTCTGGTCGAGGATGATGAGCAAGTAAAAACCGCCCTTTTCAAGATTTTAATCGATGCCGGAGACTTTTTCGTGGATGTGGTGTCCGATGGTGCTTTGGCCGTAGGCGAAATTGTCAACCGCAACTACGATTTGGTATTGATGGACGTTAACCTGCCCAATGTTTCCGGAGTAGAGGTCGTCAAGGTAATTCGCAACTTACCGTCCAAAAACCTCAAGACCGTTCCGGTCATCGGTATAACGGCCTATTCCTATGAAGAGCAGATAAAGACCTGTCTTCAGGCCGGCATGAATGCGGTTATTGCCAAACCTTTCGATGAGGAAGAACTTTTAGAGGCAATGCAAAATTTTCTGAAAGGTAGGAAAAAACCTGTTAAATAAGTATTTTGTCGATAAAACGGTACAGTTAGTCGATACGATAAACTTTTTGTCTCTTAATTCTTACTTTTTCCATCTTACTTTATAGTTTTGCATCCATAAACGGAAACGGTCAGTTCCCCCCACGAGCCGAATCCGTATAATAACCAACCCCACATCAGGGTTACGAAAGTTCCCTAAGGGACATACCAAGTTCAATCTTGTATGTCCCTTTTTTTATTACTATTTTTCCCTCATTTAGTTGGCAAACCTAGAAAAGTTCTATCAAATCCGTATCTTCCGGTTTAATTCAACGTCATCGAATCGATGGTGCAAATCAATCTTTGAACATGAAAAAATCCAATTTCGAAAATCCATTTATTAAATTGTTTTTGTTCGTCTTAGTCCTTTTTTCCGCTTGCGACCAAACCCCAAAAGACGACACCCCATGGGTAGCCCTTTTCGATGGCGAGAACCTTGAGGGGTGGACCCAAATAGGTGGTGAGGCGAACTACGAAGTCCGTGACGGAATGGTGGTGGGGAGTACGGTACACGATACCCCCAATTCGTTCATGACCACTAAAGAAATGTATGGTGATTTTATCTTGGAACTGGAATATAAGGTCGATTCCACCATGAATTCCGGTATCCAGATCCGTAGCAACAGTTATCCTTGGTACCGCAACAATAGGGTGCACGGGTATCAGGTCGAAATCGATCCATCGGACAGGGCGTATTCCGCAGGTATCTACGATGAGGCGAGAAGGGGGTGGCTGAACACCTTGGCCGATAATCCCGAGGCACGGGAGGCTTTCAAACAGAACGAGTGGAACCACTATCGGGTCGAGGCCATCGGAGATACCATCCAGACCTGGATCAACGGGGTTCCCGCCGCTAATTTAGTGGACGATAAAACGGCGGAAGGTTTTATTGCCCTGCAAGTGCACAGCATTCCTAAGGAAAACAAGGAAGGTACCGAAATTATGTGGAGGAATATCAATATTCTGACCGATAGCCTATCCAAGTACAACAAGCCTTCGCCGATCGAACCGATTACGACCAAGAACAGTCTCACGCAATCCGAAGAGGAGAATGGCTGGGAACTGCTATGGGACGGAAAATCCACCGACGGATGGCGCGGCGCAAGATTGGACGAGTTCCCGGACAAGGGCTGGAAAATCGAGGATGGTGTTTTGAGCGTATTATCCTCCGGAGGGGAAGAATCCGCCGCAGGAGGCGATATTGTTACTGAAGACCTCTATGGAAATTTCGAGCTTATGGCCGATTTCAAACTGACCGAAGGCGCCAACAGCGGCATCAAATATTTTGTGGATACCGATCTGAACAAGGGTCCGGGCTCTTCCATCGGCTTGGAATACCAAATCCTCGATGACGAACGGCATCCCGATGCGAAATTGGGCAACCATGAAGGAAGCCGAACGGCCGCCTCGCTCTACGATCTTATCCAAGCTGATCCAAACAAGCCAATTAACCCCATCGGCGAGTGGAACACTGCCCGTATTGTCTCCGACGGTAGCCACGTCGAGCACTGGCTCAATGGTGTAAAAGTGCTAGAGTACGAGCGAAAGAGCGACAACTATAAAAAACTGGTGTCCGAAAGCAAATACGACAAGTGGCCTAATTTTGGGGAATCCGATGAAGGGCATATCCTTTTGCAGGACCATGGAGACTTGGTTTCGTTCCGAAATATCAAAATTCGGCCTATCGAGCAGGGCGGGAAGTAATCTGATTTCCGATTTAATCAAATTGCTTTCAGTTATAAGAAAACGGTAAAGCCCAGATTGGAAGTCATTTAGACTTTATTCGGACGACATTGTGAATCAACAGATGCTTTGCCATCAAGAGCAAAATAGCACAAAAAACACGACACTGGAAGATAGCACTTCCGGTTTGAACTAATAATTTCGAACATGAGCCAGAACAGAAGAAATTTTATCAAAAAAACATCCCTGGGTGCGGCAGGGGTTGCCTTCGCGGGTAGCTTCCATCCGCTATCCGCCCACAGTTATTCCCGTATTTTGGGGGCCAATGACCAAATCAATTGCGCCGTTATCGGGGTGCGGAGCAGGGCTAAGGCCCATTGCAAGGCCATCCATGAAGATACCAACGCCAAGATTCTGTATAGCTGCGATGTAGATGACACTATCATTGAGGAACATAACGCTTGGTGCCAAAAAAACTTGGGCTATGTTCCCAAAGTGGAAAAGGATTTCCGGAAAATGTTGGAGGATAAGAAAGTGGATGCCGTTTTTATCGCCACGCCCGAGCACTGGCACGCACCCATGGCCATCATGGCCTTACAGGCTGGTAAGCATGTATACGTGGAAAAACCTTGTAGCCACAATCCCCATGAAAACCAGCTGCTTGTCGATGCCCAGAAAAAATATGGAAAGAAGGTGCAGATGGGCAACCAGCAACGCTCCGCCAAAACCTCGCAACTGGCGATCAAAGAAATCAAGGAGGGGATTATCGGCGATGTCTACAAAGGGGAAGCCTATTACTCCAACAACCGGGGCTCTATCGGAAACGGGAAGAAAATCGAGGTCCCGCCCACTTTGGATTGGGAAATGTGGCAAGGCCCGGCCGTTCGGGAAGAATACCGCGACAACATCCACCCCTATAATTGGCACTGGTTTCGCAATTGGGGCACGGGCGAGGTGCACAACAACGGTACCCATGAAATCGATATTTGCCGATGGGCCCTAGGTGTAGGTCTGCCTGACAGCGTCACTTCTTTCGGAGGAAAATATACCTACGACGACGATTGGGAATTTGTGGACAACCAGCAGCTGACCTATAAGTATCCCGACGACAAATTCATAACTTGGACAGGCCATAGCCGCGGACTCATCAAACCGGATCAGCCCGGCCGTGGAGCGACCATTTACGGGAGCAAAGGAACCATCACGCTCGGCCGGGACGGATATCAGCTTTTTGGACTCGATGGCGAAATAATTAAGGAAGAAAAGGAGAATGGCGGACAAAGTGCCGGTACCAACACCCGGGGAGAAGGCGGACTCGATGTGAACCATGTAGGAAACTTTTTCGCGGCCATACGGGAAGACAAGTCCCTAAATTCCGATATCAACGATGCCAGTGTGACGACTATGCTCTGCCATCTGGGCAATATGGCGCAGGATGCTGGAGAGACAATTAACATCGACCCGGCAACCGGAAAAGTGACGAACAATGAAAAAGTGATGCAAGATTGGTGGAAGCGGGAATATGCCGATGGTTGGGAGCCTTCGGTCTGATTCGACTATTTGCCCTTTTTCAAACAGAAACAAAAAAGACCCCAACGTTCGGGGTCTTTTGGTATAGTGAAGTCAAAAAATTCCGACGGTTTCCGCGCGGGATATTGAACCTCTTAAAATCGTTTTCCAATTATAAAATGCCGACAAAATCTAAAATAAAGGCTATGGGTATCGCGACCAAAATAAATACCAAGCAGGCAATCATTATCTTAAGAAAAGTATTGAGCAATTTTACACCGGGACTGAGTTCTTGTTCCATTATCATATCATATTGTTTCCTCTAAGATAGGAAATTTTCGTACTGACGCCGCCGATTTTGGTAATAAATTCGACTAACTGCTTAATTTATAGTATGTTTTGACGGTGTAAGGAAGGTTTGATCGACTAAAAGCGGATTGCGAATCAATGTACGATGTGTCCTTTATCAAATCCCTTTTTCCCTGAACTGCTTGCTCAATTCCTCCAAGGATACGCCTTTGGTTTCCGGCATCAAAAAACGTACGAACAAAAGTTGCAACACCATCATAAAGGCGAAAAAGGCAAATACCGGTCCGGGACCGATTTGCGTAAACAACACTGGCACCAAAGAGGGAATTATGGCGGCCAACACCCAATGGGTCGAACTGCCGAAAGCCTGGCCCGAACCGCGAAGATGGTTGGGAAAGACCTCTGAAATGAAGACCCAGATGACAGCGCCTTGTCCTATGGCGTGCGAGGCGATAAAAAGAAAGAGAAAGATGGGGACTGCCATGCCCTGCCATCCTAATATAAAAGCTGCTGCAACAAGTGACAACGAGATGATGTAGCCGACCGATCCAATATACATGAGCTGCCTTCGGCCCAGTTTATCGATCAGGAAAATACCCGCGAAGGTAAAAACGATGTTGGTGATTCCGATACCGATACTGCTCAAAAGAGCTGTACTTTCCCCGAGTCCCGCTGCTTCAAAAATACGCGGGGCGTAATATAGAAACGCGTTGATGCCCGAAAATTGGTTGAAAAAGGCGATAAGAAAGGCCAACATCAGGGGAACGCGATATTTTTTCATAAAGATATTCTCCGAGGCGCTGTGCTCGTCCATACCCTCTTCCATATCGGCCCGTAGTTTTTCAATGGTTAGTTCGGGGTTGGTGGTGGCTAGTATGGCCCGGGCCTCTTCCGTCCGGTTTTTGGTGAGTAGCCAGCGGGGACTTTTAGGTACGGTGACCACGAAAAGGGTATAGATGATAGCGGGAATCGCCTCGACGCCGACCATCCATCGCCAATCGTTTTCGCCGATGTTGCTTAGCGCGGCGTTGGAGACGAAGGCCATTAGAATGCCGAACACCAGCATGAACTGATAAAAGCCGACCAAGCGGCCCCGATTTTTGGCCGGTGCAATCTCTGAAATGTAGGCCGGTGCCGCCACGGTAGAGGCGCCGACCCCCAAGCCGCCAATAAAACGGGCAGCAGCGAAAACGAAAGGGTCATTGGCGAAGGCCGATCCAATGGCCGAAATCGAGTAGAGCACCCCGATCCAGATTAGTGTATTTTTCCGTCCTATTTTGTTGGTGGGAATACCCCCGAAAATAGCACCGACGACGGTGCCCCACAGTGCCATGCCAATGACGATCGTGCCGTGGAAAGCGTCAGAAGAATCCCATAAAAGTTGTAGCTTTTTCTCGGCACCTGAGATAACGACCGTATCGAAACCAAATAGAAAACCCGCGAGCGCGGCAATCAAGGAAATTCTGAGGATTTTAGGGTTCATGGAGTTAAGGGTTCATAGGGTCAAAATGTTTGGCCGCAACGGGTTATTCTGTCATTGAATTTATCGACGCAAGTTGCCAACAGTTGCAACGCCTAGTGACCTTGCGCGAAGCGGTAAGTCGCTGAGGTGCCTACGGTTCAGATTGCCTTAATCGGTTCCAGCAAGTTACGAATATAAGCCATTATCTGCGTACTGGCCCCCTTGTTTTTGGAAATGTACTCCGCATTGATAGCTCCCGTTTTCTTCCGAAAATCCGTATTGTCCAGCAGCTTTTTCATGAGCTCCCCGAAGGTCCATGCATCCCCGACCGGCAGTACCCCTTTTTTCGCCACGAGTTCCTCGGCCTCCTTAAAGCCTTCGAATTGCGGCCCGATGATGACAGGAACCCCGAACACGGCAGGTTCCAAAGTATTGTGGAGACCCGTTGCGAAACCGCCGCCTACGTACGCGATATCGGCATAGCTGTATATTTTGGTCAGCAGCCCAATCGTGTCTACGATGAGTACGTCGCAATCGGCAACATCCTTTTCGCCAAGGTTTGAATAAAGCACTTTTTTCTTGGTGATCGACCCGGCCAATCCTAGAATTTTATCCTTTTTGACCGTGTGCGGGGCCAAGATGTATTTCAGATTTTTGGGAGTATTATTAATGTAGTCGATGAGTATGGATTCGTCCTCAGGCCAGGTACTTCCGGCTACGAAGCAGAGTCTGTCCTTTTTGAAAGCGGACATAAAATCGAGCTGGTTGTCCCCATCCAAAATTTCGGAAACCCGATCTAGGCGGGTATCTCCACTGACGGAGGTGTTTTTTATCCCGATGGATGCCAGCAGTTGTTGGGATGCGACGTCTTGGACGAAGTAATGCTCGAACCGGCGGAGGGCCTTCCGCATAAAACCGCCGTACCATTTGAAATAAATCTGTTCCTTTTTGAAAATCGCTGAAATAAGGACGGTCGGGATGCTCCTCTTATCCAACTCCCTCAAATAATTGGGCCAAATCTCGTACTTGACGAAAATGGCGATTTCGTGACGTACCGCATCCAAAAAACGGGATGAATTTTTCTGGGTATACATTGGAAGATAGCAGATGACATCGGCCACCGAGCTATCCTTTTTGACCTCGAATCCCGATGGTGAAAAGAAAGTAACTACAAGTTTGTGGGATGGATATTCCGCCCGCAACCGCTCGATAATCGGCCGGCCCTGTTCGAATTCCCCCAGCGAGGCGACGTGCATCCAAATCACTTTATCCCTATGGGAAATACCGCTTCGAATTCGCTCCAAAGATGATTTTCTTCCGGAGACAAACAGGTTGATTTTGGCATTGAAGGACGCCAAAATTTTAAGGAAAAACCACGAAATCTTGACAATCAGATCGTAAATGGGATACACTGTCGATTGGTTTGGTCGGCTAAATTACGTTTCTTTACCTGATTTGAGACATAAAAAACAATCGACATATTTCAAAACAGTCTCTTAGTCGAAGTTGGTTTTGTATTTTTGTTTTCATGAAAAAAATCCAGATGGTCGACTTGGGCGGCCAATATGAAGGAATCAAAGAGCCGGTAAATGCCGCAATCGCTGAGATTCTGGAAACCTCGGCCTTTATCAACGGTCCCCAGGTGCGGGACTTTCAATCGGCATTGGAAGAGTATCTCGATGTCGAACATGTCATCCCCTGTGGCAACGGTACCGATGCCCTTCAAATTGCCATGATGGGTTTGGGATTACAACCGGGAGACGAGGTGATTACGGCAGATTTTACGTTCGCCGCTACGGTCGAAGTGATCGCGCTTTTGCAGCTGACCCCCGTTTTGGTCGATGTCGATCCTGTTACCTTTAATATAGATATTGCCGCCGTCAAAAAGGCGATTACGTCCAAGACCAAGGCCATCGTACCCGTGCATTTGTTCGGACAATGTGCCGAGATGGAGGCACTGCTTGCCCTAGCAGATAAGCATAATCTGTTTTTGATAGAGGACAACGCCCAGGCCATCGGGGCAAACTACACTTTTAAGGATGGCCGAAAGCAAAAGGCCGGAACCATCGGCCATGTCGGGGCGACCTCATTTTTCCCTTCCAAAAATTTGGGGGCCTACGGGGACGGAGGCGCTATTTTCACCAACGATGATGATTTGGCGCACACTTTAAAGGGAATTGTCAACCACGGGATGTACGAAAGATACCACCACGACGTGGTCGGAGTCAATTCCCGATTGGATTCCATTCAAGCGGCCGTGCTACGGGCCAAACTGCCCAAACTGGATGGCTATTGTAACGCCCGAAGGGATGCCGCACGAAAATATTCCGCCGCCTTTGCGGACCAACCGAACATTGTCGTGCCCAAGACCGTCAATCTTTGCGATGGAATTTGCGATCAAAATATTTGCGATACCTGCGATTGCCATGTTTTCCATCAATATACGTTGCGGATTACGAATGGCATGCGCGATGAACTCGTCCGCCATCTGAACGGGAACGATATTCCCTGCGGGGTGTACTATCCGATTCCGTTGCACAAGCAGAAAGCTTATGCCGACGAGCGGTACGATGAAGCGGATTTTCCGGTAACCAACCAGTTGGTGAAGGAAGTGATTTCCCTACCGATGCATACGGAACTGGATGAGGAGCAGATCGGGTTTATTACGAAGAACGTGACTGAATTTGTGAACGGATTAATATGAAAATACTTGTAACGGGTGGGCTGGGTTTTATCGGCTCCCACACGGTGGTCGAACTCCAAAACGAAGGCTTTGAGGTCGTAATCATCGACGATTTATCGAACGCCTCCGAAAAAGTATTGCAGGGAATACACGCCATCACCGATACCATGCCACTGTTCGAAAACCTCGACCTAAAAGACCGGGATAAGGTATCCGATTTTTTCAAACGGCACGAAGATGTTGAGGGCGTCATCCATTTTGCGGCCTCGAAGGCTGTGGGGGAGAGCGTCGAAAAACCCTTGCTGTACTACGAAAACAACCTTGGGACGCTGGTCTATATCTTAAAGGAACTGTCCAAAAAGGATAAGTCCAGTTTTATTTTTAGTTCCTCTTGTACTGTATACGGTCAAGCCGACGAGATGCCCATTACCGAGGATGCCCCGGTCAAACCGGCGGAATCTCCCTACGGAAACACCAAACAAATGGGCGAGGAAATCATTCGCGATACCTGTAAGGTGACTCCACAACTGAACGCCATCGCCCTGCGTTATTTCAATCCCATGGGGGCCCACCCCAGTGCGGAAATCGGGGAGCTTCCCATTGGCGTGCCGCAGAATTTAGTTCCGTATATCACCCAAACGGGAGTCGGCCTTCGTGAGGAACTATCGGTTTTTGGGGATGATTATCCGACCGATGATGGCACCTGCATCCGCGACTATATTTATGTGGTCGATCTCGCCAAAGCCCATGTTCAGGCTTTACAGCGGCTGTTGGAAGGAAAGAACGACGACAATTACGAGGTATTTAATTTAGGTACCGGCACGGGAAGTTCCGTACTCGAGGTCATCGAAAGTTTCGAACGGGTATCCGGTAAAAAATTGAACTATAAAATTGTCGATCGAAGGGAAGGCGATATTGTATCCGCCTATGCGGACACTACAAAAGCGAACGAAGTATTGGGCTGGAAGGCGCAGTTTACCCTGGACGAGGCTATGAAATCAGCTTGGGATTGGGAGAAGAAGGTCAGGGGATAAGATTGCCGACAGATAACATGGAGCATGGTCGAGTTGCGGGATAAGAGATGTAAGGTCGGTCCTGTTGAGCGCAGTCAAGCAATGTCTTGTCGAGCGCAGTCGAGACGCTAAAACCAAAACGTGTTCAACCCAATAAAATGCATCCTGATATTTAGGCAGGAAAATTCACATCCTATAAACCCGAAAGCTAATCACGATTTATACGAACACTTTTATACCGAACCTTTACACTCGCTAAAAATGAAAAATTTACTATTCTACATTTTCCTCATTACTACCGCGACACTATCCGCCCAAGACACCTATTTACAATGCGGTCAAATCATTGACACCGAATCCGGCAAGGTGCTCTCCGAAAAGACCGTTGTGGTCTCCGGAAATAAAATCAAAAGCATTGAAGACGGTTTTACGGCCGGTTCCAAAAAGGATAGTGTTATCGATTTGAAGAACAAAGTAGTGATGCCCGGCTTTATCGACATGCATGTCCACATCGAAAGCGAATCGGGACCTAAAACCTACATCAAGCGCTTTACCGAAAATGAGGCCGATGTCGCCTTTGCATCGGTGGGATACGCCAAAAGCACCCTGATGGCGGGCTTCACCACGGTACGCGACCTCGGGGGAAGCGGAGTCAATATTGCCCTGCGCAACGCTATTGATAAGCGACAGGTCGAGGGCCCCCGAATCTTTACTGCCGGAAAATCCATCGCTACCACGGGCGGACACGCCGACCCATCCAATGGCATGCGCGATGACCTTACCGGTGATCCGGGACCGAAAGAGGGCGTGGTCAATTCCCCCGAAGAGGGGCGAAAGGCGGTTCGCCAACGCTATAAAAACGGTGCCGATGTTATCAAGATTACCGCGACGGGCGGAGTGCTGAGCGTCGCCAAAAGCGGCCAGAATCCCCAGTTCACCGTGGAGGAAATCAAGGCCATCACCGATACGGCGAAAGATTACGGAATGTTGACCGCCGCCCACGCCCACGGCGACGAGGGCATGCAGCGTGCCATAAAAGGGGGAATCAAAACCATCGAGCACGGCACCATGATGAGCGATGAGACCATGGAGATGATGAAGGAATACGATAGCTATCTCGTGCCGACCATAACCGCCGGAAAGCAAGTAACCGAAAAAGCCAAGATTGATGGCTATTTCCCCGAAGTAGTGGCGAAAAAGGCATCCGAAATCGGTCCCTTGATTCAGGACATGTTCGGAAGGGCTTACAAAAAAGGAGTGCCCATCGCATTCGGTACCGATGCGGGAGTCTTCCCTCACGGACTGAACGCCAAAGAATTCGGCTACATGGTCGAGGTGGGCATGCCTGTCATGGAAGCTCTGAAATCCGCCACCGTCACCAACGCCGAACTCCTCGGAATGAGTGATCAACTGGGGCAATTGAAACAAGGCTTCCTTGCCGATATCGTGGCGGTCGACGAGAATCCCGAGAAAAATGTATCCACTTTGGAAAATGTGGTGTTTGTGATGAAAGATGGGGTAGTTTATAAAGGGAAATAAACCAGAGCCTTTCAAATAATCCAAAACACAGAACATCCATTTATCCCTATTTTTTGCCATCCCATAATAGAAGGCAAAGGTACATCCCTATAAAAGGGAAATATTGTATTTTTGTATCCCTTATACGGGTAAGCAGAAAACGTTCTATGGATAAGTATTCCTTTCTAAATACCGCACACGCCTCTTTTTTCGCGGATCTTTACGATAAGTACCTCAAGAACCCCGATAGTGTTGAGCCCAGTTGGCGCGCTTTCTTCCAAGGCTTCGATTTCGGTACCGAAAGTACTTTGGACGAATTGGCCATGTCGAATGGACACGCATCTTCCGCGGAACAGGTCCAGACCACGACCGACACCCAAACCAAGACGCAGACCCAAGCGGCCGCCATCAACAATGGGCAACAGCTCGAAATGCCGGAGTCTTTGCAAAAGGAGTTTCAGGTCATACGCCTTATCGACGGATACCGCAGCCGTGGGCACCTTTTTACGAGGACCAATCCCGTTCGGGAACGCCGCAAATACGAGCCGACTCTGGATATCGAGAACTTCGGTCTCTCCGAAAACGATTTGGATACCGTTTTTAGCGCCGGTCAGATTATCGGTATCGGCGCCAATACCCTGAGCCAGATAGTCAAGCATTTGAAGCGTATCTACTGCGATGCCATCGGGGTCGAATACATGTACATACGTACGCCCGAGCGTATCGAGTGGATACAGAACTACCTGAACGTCAATGACAACCATCCGGAGTTCGATGCGGAACATAAAAAACGCATCCTTAAGAAATTGAACCAAGCGGTTTCCTTCGAGAACTTTTTGCACACCAAATACGTCGGCCAGAAGCGCTTTTCATTGGAAGGGAACGAATCCCTTATTCCCGCTTTGGACGCGGTGATCGAACGCGCCGCCGAAATGGGGGTGGAGCAGTTCGTTATGGGAATGGCCCACCGCGGAAGGCTCAACGTGCTGACCAATATTTTCGGCAAGGCCGCCAAAGATATCTTCAGCGAATTCGACGGTAAGGATTACGAACAGGAAATTTTCGACGGCGACGTTAAATATCATTTGGGATGGACTTCCGAGCGGAAGACCGATAACGGAAAGAAAATCAAGATGAACATTGCCCCGAACCCCTCGCATCTGGAAGCGGTAGGCGCTGTGGTCGAGGGGATTACCCGTGCCAAACAGGATTCCCATTTTCCGGATAATTTCTCCAAGGCGCTGCCCATCATCGTTCACGGTGACGCCGCCATTGCCGGGCAGGGCGTGGTCTACGAGATTGTCCAAATGGAAAAATTGGAGGGTTATGGCACCAATGGTACCATTCATATCGTGGTCAATAACCAGATCGGGTTTACCACCAACTATCTCGACGCACGTAGCTCGACCTATTGCACCGACGTGGGCAAGGTCACTCTCAGCCCCGTGCTACACGTCAATGCCGATGATGCAGAGGCGGTGGTACATGCATCCCTTTTGGCCTTGGAATACCGGATGCGTTTCGAGCGTGACGTTTTTCTGGATCTCTTGGGATACCGAAAATATGGCCACAACGAAGGCGACGAACCGCGGTTTACCCAGCCGAAATTGTATAAAGCCATCGCAAAACACGATAATCCACGGGATATCTATGCGGAAAAATTGATGAAGGAAGGCGTTATCGAAGAAGGATACGTCAAACAGCTGGAAGAGGAGTATAAGGCATCTTTGGAGGAAGAACTCGAGGACTCGCGGAAAGAGGATAAGACCGAGATTACCCCTTTTATGGCCGATGAATGGAAGGGTTTTGAAAACGTCAGGGAATGGGAGATGATGACCCCTGTAGACACGACCTTCGATAAGGATAAATTGACCGAAATCGCCAAAGTTATAACCGAACTTCCAGAGGACAAAAATTTTCTCCGTAAGGTCAATAAATTGGTCAACGACCGTAAAAAACGCTTCTTCGAGACCGACAACCTCGACTGGGCTATGGGTGAACTTTTGGCCTACGGCACCCTTTTGCAGGAAGGCTTCGGCGTACGCATGTCCGGACAGGACGTCGAACGTGGCACCTTTTCCCACCGCCATGCGGTCATGAAAGTCGAGGAAAGCGAGGAAGAGGTCATGCTCCTGAACCATATTTCCGATGACCAAGGTCGGTTCCAAATTTATAATTCCCTCTTGTCCGAATATGGGGTGGTAGGCTTCGATTACGGCTACGCCATGGCGAGTCCGAATACCCTGACCATTTGGGAGGCGCAGTTCGGCGATTTCAGCAACGGCGCCCAGATTATGATCGATCAGTACATCTCCGCTGCCGAGGACAAGTGGAAGCTACAGAACGGATTGGTCATGCTGCTTCCCCATGGCTATGAGGGCCAAGGCGCGGAACATTCTTCCGCCCGAATGGAGCGATATCTGCAACTGTGCGCCCGCGATAATATGTACATGGCCGATGTAACGACCCCCGCGCAGATGTTCCATATCTTGCGCCGGCAGATGAAGGCCAATTTCAGGAAACCGCTGATTATTTTCACGCCCAAAAGCCTGTTGCGGCATCCGAAAGCGGTCTCGACGGTAGATGAACTGGCGAACGGAGGGTTTCAAGAAGTTATCGATGACGCCTCTGCGGAGGTGAAAAAAGTGAAAAGTCTGGTATTCTGCACCGGTAAATTTTATTACGACTTACTGGCTGAAAAAGAGGAGCAGCAGCGAGAGGATGTTGCCTTAGTGCGCATTGAACAATTGTTTCCCTTACCGGTGGAGGCGATGAAGGAAATCATCGAAAAGTACAAAAATGTGGATGACTTGGTTTGGGCCCAAGAGGAACCCCGAAACATGGGCGCCTGGAGCCATTTAATGATGCATTTTGACGACTCGAACAAACTGAGGGTCGCCTCCCGAAGGTTTTACGCCTCTCCCGCGGCCGGTAGTGCAGTACGTTCAAAAATGCGCCATCAACAGGTCATCGACTATGTATTCGATAAGAGTAAAAGCAATATGACCAAGGCAAAACCAAGACCCAAGGAAAATGAGGAGGCCAGGGCGTAAACAAAAACCGATTTGTGGAAGAAGCGAATTGGATTAATTTTACGAGTCGAATCTAAAACTGAAAGTTGGCCCGATAGGCCTAAAAATTATAATTGAGCAAACGAAGAACAACATGGTTATAGAAATGAAAGTCCCGTCCCCGGGCGAATCCATCACCGAGGTAGAAATAGCGGAATGGTTGGTAGAAGACGGCGATTACGTTGAAAAGGACCAGGCCATCGCCGAGGTCGATTCCGATAAGGCGACCTTGGAACTGCCCGCTGAAGAAAGTGGTACGGTCACCTTAAAAGCCGAGGTCGGCGATACCGTCGGGGTAGGGGAGGTCGTTTGTTTGATCGATACCGAAGGCAAGAAATCAGGCGGAGGCGATGAAAGTGCGAAGAAGGATTCCGAAAAGGACAGCAGTTCGGACAAGGACAAAGATTCGGATGGCAAAGACGCTGAAACTACCATGGGCAAGGGTGATGAAGGCGGTGACGAGGATGCTGAAAAAGATTTGGCCAAGCAGCAAAAAAATACTCCGGACAAAGAGGACCATAAAAAAGCCGATCAACCGAAACAGGCCAAAGAAACTTACGCTTCGGGAACGGCTTCCCCGGCGGCCAAAAAGATATTGGCCGAGAAGGATATCGATGCCTCAACGGTTAAAGGCAGCGGAAGGGATGGCCGAATCACCAAGGAAGATGCCACCAATGCCAAGCCGTCGATGGGCTCGCCCACGGGTGGCAATCGCGGGGAAACGCGTTCCAGACTTTCCATGCTCCGCCGAAAAGTAGCCGAGCGCTTGGTCGATGTCAAGAACGAGACGGCCATGTTGACCACTTTCAACGAGGTCGATATGTCCGCCATTTTTGAATTGAGAAAGAAATACAAGGAAGACTTCAAGGAAAAGCACGGCGTGGGCCTCGGCTTTATGTCCTTTTTCACCAAAGCCGTAGTACGGGCCCTGCAAGAATTTCCGGCCGTCAACTCTATGATCGATGGCAAGGAAATGATATCCTATGATTACTGCGATATCAGTATCGCGGTATCAGGACCCAAAGGCTTGATGGTTCCGGTCATTCGCAATGCTGAAAATCTGAGCTTTCGGGGTATCGAGGCCGAAGTCAAACGATTGGCAGAACGGGCTCGCGAGGGAGATATAACGGTCGATGAAATGACCGGTGGTACCTTTACCATTACCAACGGGGGCGTCTTCGGCTCCATGTTGTCCACCCCGATTATCAATCCCCCTCAAAGTGCCATTTTAGGAATGCACAACATTGTCGAGCGACCGATCGCGGTCGACGGTGCCATCGCCGTTGCTCCGATAATGTACGTAGCCGTATCATATGACCATCGTATCATCGACGGCAAGGAATCCGTTGGATTTTTGGTCGCCATTAAGGAAGCTTTGGAGAGTCCCGAAGAACTGCTGATGGACGGTGACGTTGAGAAGGCGTTGGAGATGTAGGCATCCCTAATCTTGCAAAGCATTTATGTTTTTAGAGGTGTGCCGATATTTATGGTCCGGATAAACTGGTGTTGCCTAGGTGTAGGATTTCTATAAACTGTTAGGCCTACATGGATTTTGGACTCTTCCAAAAAACGGGTTTTACTTCAGATAAACGCGATATTTTCTATAATCGATAACCGCCTCTGCCTTGAGCAGCACATCGGCCCCGATGATGCCATCAACGGGCAGGGAGTCATGTGATGTTAAGGCTTCATTGACATGAACCAGGTCGAAAAGCACGATTTTCAACTTCTTTTTTTTCCAAGTCCCGATTTTGATGCGGTTTTTTGTGGATATCAAGGTTTCCATATTCGTCGCCCCAGCCCCGGCAGCCTTAATTTCCGACTCCTCGGAAGTTAGTTTGAACCGCTCGATTTTATCGAAACCGATGCAGGTGTTCGAGGCCCCCGTATCGAGAATGAACCGGCCCTTGACGCCGTTGACCTTTGCCATCACGGCAAAGTGGGAGGTTTCCGTCAGGGTTAACGGGACTTTCGCGTATCCTTTTTTCTTGAGAAATTTTTTGAGGGATGCCATGCAGAGGTTTTGGGTGTGCGAAGATAAACCTATTTTTGCGGTATGATACTCACCGATACGCATACCCACCTCTACAGCGAAGCTTTTGATAAGGACAGGGAAAAAATGATTCAAAAAGCCATGGACGAGGGCATCGAGCGCTTTTTTATTCCCGCTATCGATTCCACTTACACCGATTCGATGTTTCGCCTGAGGGATCTGCATCCGGATAACATATTCCTGATGATGGGATTGCATCCTACTCATACCAAGGAAAATTATAAGGAAGAACTGCGGCACGTCGAGGAAATGCTTCAAGAACACCAATTTTATGCGGTCGGGGAAATAGGAATCGACCTGTATTGGGACAAATCCTTTTTAGAACAGCAACAGGATGCCTTCCGTTTTCAGATACGATTGGCAAAAAAGTACGGACTTCCTATCGTGATACATTGCCGGGATGCCTTTGACGAGGTCTTCGAGGTGCTCGAAAGCGAGAAGGGGGATGACCTTTTCGGGATTTTTCACTGCTTTACGGGCAGTCGGAAACAGGCCGAGCAAGCCCTATCCTATAACATGAAGTTGGGTATCGGGGGCGTAGTCACCTTTAAGAACGGTAAAATTGATAGGTTTCTGGAAGACATCCCCCTAGAACATATTGTGTTGGAAACGGATTCCCCCTATTTGGCGCCCGTCCCCTACCGCGGAAAGCGCAATGAAAGTGCCTACCTTATTAATGTATTGGAAAAGCTGTCGGATATCTATGGCACATCCAAAGAGAATATCGCCGAAATTACCACCCAGAATTCCAAGGACGTTTTCGGGATTTAGATAGTGGGTACCCAATCGTAAACCCGAGCACATTCAAACGCCTAAATAATAATATTACCCCAAGCGCAGTCGAGGGGTTGAACTCAAATCCCTATGACCAATATCCTATTAATATACACCGGCGGAACCATCGGTATGGTCAAGGACTACGGGACCGGCGCGCTGAAATCCTTCGATTTTAAGAAGTTGTTGGAACACGTTCCCGAACTGAACCAATTGGACTGCTACATCGATTCCGTATCCTTCGAACACCCTATCGATTCCAGTAACATGAATCCCGGGCACTGGGCCAAAATAGCCGCGATAATCGAAAAACATTACGACAGCCATGACGGATTTGTGGTTTTGCACGGCAGCGATACCATGAGCTATACCGCCTCGGCGCTTAGTTTTATGCTTGAAAATTTAGCGAAGCCGGTCATTTTCACGGGCTCCCAATTACCGATCGGCGATTTGCGGACCGATGCCAAGGAAAACCTGATTACCTCGATACAGATAGCCGCCCTTCAAAAAAAGGGAAGACCGGTCGTTCGAGAGGTCGGACTTTATTTTGAATACAAACTTTACCGGGCGAACCGGACGACCAAAATCAATGCCGACCATTTCCAGGCGTTCGCGTCGTTGAATTATCCGCCCTTGGTAGAATCCGGTGTGCACCTCACGGTTTTCGACTCCTATTTATTGGAAGTCAATACGAGGAAAAAGTTCAAGGTGCACACCCTTATGAACCGTAATGTGGCCGTGCTAAAACTGTTTCCCGGTATCGATGTCCAGGTGCTGAAATGCATACTGAACGTTCCCGGTCTGAGAGGGTTGGTACTGGAAACCTATGGGGCAGGCAACGCGCCCACGGAAGATTGGTTGGCCGAGAGCCTCAAAAAGGCAATAGACCAAGGCATACATATTATTAATGTCACCCAATGTTCGGGCGGCAGTGTGCAAATGGGCCAATATGAGACCAGCGAGCAACTCAAAAATTTAGGGGTGATCAGCGGTAAGGATATCACGACCGAAGCGGCGATTACCAAACTCATGTACCTATTGGGCAACGATATCAGTGAAAATCTGTTCAAAACCGTCTTCGAGACGCCATTGCGCGGCGAGATGCAGTAAGTTCGGATCGGCGTTGACCGAAAAGCTTCTGCCTGAGGGTTTAAAAAATGGGAGCAATAAAAATACCGGATTTAATTTTCCCGACTAACATTTTTTTCGTTATTTGGCCAACCCTAACAATCAACGGATGCCAGTGCTAGGGTTGGTTTTAAACGGTCCGTAATTAGAGAGGTGGCCGAGTGGTCGAAGGCGCACGCCTGGAAAGTGTGTATACGTCACAAGCGTATCGAGGGTTCGAATCCCTTCCTCTCTGCAAATTTTTTTAGGATAGCAATTAGTTTATTCTGAAATTCTTCGTAGTTTAGTTCGATAACCAAGATTTATTTTATTATTGTGATTTTTTTTTATCTTTAACCTAATTAAATAACTAATTTAAGTTTGAAAAAATGAAAAAATTATTCTCTATCCTAGCCGCCGGCGGTCTGTTTGTATTGAGTTCGAACACTGTAAATGCAATGGCGACCACCGCAGCAATGCTTCAAGATGCCGCCCCGGAAGAAGCTGAAAAGGGCTTTACCCAAGTTTTAAAGGAAATGTTCATTCAGGGGGGTGCCGGTTTTATGGGTATCGTTCTTTTGTGTTTGATACTCGGTCTTGCCGTTGCCATCGAAAGGATTATCTATCTCAACATGGCGACTACCAATACCGCCAAACTGAAGCAAGAGGTTGAAGATGCATTGGCTTCCGGTGGTGTAGAGGCTGCCAAAGAGGTCTGTAGGAATACCAAAGGACCCGTGGCTTCCATTTATTACCAAGGCTTGGATAGGGCCGGTGAAGGTGTCGACAACGCCGAAAAGGCGGTCGTTGCCTACGGCGGGGTTCAGATGGGC
>JBAUIP010000255.1:0-4197 GCA_049683055.1 Pricia sp. | reverse complement strand
GGGAATCTGTCCCTTTTTCAACTTTTAATTCCTGTCCACCTCCCTAGCGGCCGGGCGTCTCACCGCTGTCCATTGTCTTCTAACTTCTGTCCTAAGTTATCTTTCCCCTGTCCTCTGTCATTACCTTGAATCATCCCAATAAAACTTCCTAGACCAGTTTCTTGAAAACATATCGCTTGTTAAAATACAATAAAACCACGGGTGGAAAAATCAACAGACAACAGCTGAGTGCGCCATAATAATAATTCGCTTCCTTGATAAACAGAAAGACCTTGATAGTCAGCGTCTGCACCTTGCCGATGCCGATGATGGAGGTGAGCCCGTATTCGAACCAGGAAATTAAAAAAGTCTGGAAAAAGCAAATCAATAACAGTCCCTTGGCCAAGGGAAACAGCACTTTCACGTAGGTCTGCCATCGGTTTCCGCCCAAGGTGGCGACCAAGTCTTCATAGCTTTTGACCCTTTTGTTCCAAAAACTACTGAAAAATAGCAGCGCATAGGGGAAGGCGATGATGAATTGGGCGACGATGACGCCGGTGATGTTTCCAAACAGTCCCATTTTCAGGAAAAAATAACTGAGGCAGGCCGCAAATACGACAGGAGCCAAAATATAGGGGAAATAGGCCAGCAGGGTCAGGGTACGTTTTTTAGGATGGTAGAACACGGCGCGGCTAATGAGGAATCCCGCCGTGGTGGATACGATGGCGACGGACAGCGATATAATCAAAGAGGATGCAAAACTTTCGAGTAGACTGGCTTCGGAACCAAGGATGGTCTTCCAATTGGCCAACCCGAGATAGGATGGTAGCACATCCGGAAACCGCCACTCCGAGGCCAAGGAGAGTAGTACGAGATAGGCAAACGGGAACAGGATGAGCAGTATCGCGAGGCTGAGTACAAAAGCTTTCCAATTAAATTTCATTCGGTAGAATTCGACTGTTTTTGTTGTTTAATCTGAACTTATTAGTTTTAATTTTTCGTTTAGAAGTGGTCTGCATCCTTTTATGTTGTCTTTATATCTTTTTTCCTTGGAAGGAACAATAATATCGCCGCTGCGGAAACAATGATAGTGTACATCACCGCCACCACATATCCTTCGGAAATCTTGTCTAGATCAAACTGCTTTATTTCCCGTATGATGAGCACCGACAGCATCTGTGGCGACTCCTGCCCCAATATTAATGGGACCTCATAGGCACCCAGCAAAAAAATAAAATACAGAACAATCAGCACCCAAGTTTTTTTAATCAGAATCGGGAAAAACACCCTCCGGGTAACCTGTTTGGCAGTGGCCCCTAAGGATTGCGCCAGCACGGAAAGTTCTTCGATACGTTCGTTCTTGTAGACGTTCAAAAAGAGCAGCAGAAAAAAGGGCATGACCAAGGTGATGAAGGATAGCGTGATACCGAACGCCAGGCTATCATTGATCAGATCTGGAAATTGGGCGGCTCGGTCGATCCATCCCAATTGGTAGCTCAGGCGGGCGAAAAATCCACTTTTGGAGAACAGTTGGAAGGTGAAGAATCCGGTCACGATACCCGGAACCGCTAAGGGCAAGTAGATGATGAAGGATAGGAATCTCCCTTCCAACCGCTCTCGGAATTTTAGGGTCGCCCACAAGGCCCCGCCTACGGAAATGCTCACGGCGACCAGGGCAATAGCGGCACTATACAAAAACGAGGTGAAAAACTCGCCCGAGGCCCAAACAGAGGCCCAAAACTCGGTCGTAAAACCTTGGTTCGCCACCCCGATGACCCCGAAACTGTAGAGTAAGGCATAGATGAACGCGGCCGCAAACGGCACTACGCCGATGGCGATAAATAGAATGATACCGAAGGTTGATGTACTGTTTTTCAAGTAATGGATGTCTAGTTTGTGGTGGTTCTTCCGTTATTCTTCGATGACTTCTTTCCGAAAATCCTCATAAAGCCGAATCATGTATTCGGGAGCCGGTTCGGCGATAGCATTTTTTTCGAGAGTCTTCATTTCGGGACCATACTGTCGTTGGGCCACTTTTTTGAACTTTTTTTGCCATTCCTCCGGCAGACTTTCCATGTCCAGTACCGTATTCGAGTTCATTCCGTCGACGTCGGCCTTTTTCAGCTGGGCTTCCGGGGATAGAAGAAAATCGATGACCTGCATCGCGCCGGCCTTTTCGGGGGCATTATACAGAATGCCCAGATAATTGGAATTTTTGATGGTGCCGTTGTCCCAAGCGTATCCGCGAGTGGACTTCGGATAGAGTCCGTTCAGCACTTTTTCCTCGATACCACCTTCGCTAAATCCGTAGATTAAAAGGAGTTCACCATTAGCGTACAACTGTCCCATTTTAGATTGTTCCTTCGGGAAGGTTCGGCCTTCTTTCCAAAAATATTTCTTTTGGTTGTTGAGGTATTTCCATAGAATTTTTGAAAGCGTTAGGTATTTTTCCTCATCAAAAGGACCGTCGAGACTGGTGGGACTACCACCGAGTTCGGCCATTAAGCTCTTCAACAGGGTCATGCCCGTAAAATCGTTGGATATCGTAAAGGTACCCGGATATTTTTGCATGTAATCCGTCAACTGCGGGATGGTTTTCGGGGGATTTTGAATCTGGGCGGAATCGTATACCATCGCAAATTGATTGATGCTCCACGGCGCCTCCATCCCCTCGACCGGTTGTTGGAAATCGGTGTTGATATAAGGGTCGTCGGTATCGATGTACTGTGAATTAGGAAGTTGGGATACGAACGGCCCCCAAAGGCCTTCGACCTTACGCAGCTGAAAAAAGGTTTCGCCGTTGATCCAAACCATATCGACTTGTCCTTGAGCGATATCCGCCTGTTTTTCTCCCATGACGAGTTGTACGATTTCGGGGCCTTGGCCGCCGCTGATTTCCAGGTCGATATTGTATTTCTCCTTGACAGACGGCACTACATAGTTGTTGATGTAGTCATTAATAACGGGACTCCCCTGCCACATCATAAAATTGACGGTGCTGCCCTCAGCCTTTTTGGATATTTCTTGCCACGGGGCCGATTTAAGGGATTCGTCGTCGTTGTTTGCAGACTGTTCTCCACAAGAGATAGCGAGGACTGTTAAAAATAGGACAATCGGTATTTTCAAAAACTTGAGCATGTTTTATTAAATTTCTTCTGCAATTGAACTGGCCAGCTACTCACTTTTGAGACCTCCGAACCCTAACCTGTTATCCTTACTACATAACTAAGTTCTGAATTCACCGGAAAGACTTAAAACTCAAGATTCCTTACCCCCAACTGTTACTTTCAACATTAGGCTTAACTCCAAATTCATAACTTCTTAATTTCTTTCCCACCATCCTTCGCTGTTAATGTCGTCCCCTCCAATACGTTCGGCAGCCTCAGCGTAGTTGGTGCTATTGGTTGCCTGCTCGGATTCCGGATAAAAATACCGAGCGGGATATCTACCGTTGTTCAGATTGTCCGGGCCCGGCTGTAAGTTGGGAAGGCCTGTCCGGCGAACATTAAACCAAGCCTCATGTCCCACGGATATGAGGCTTAGCCACTTCTGGGTCAAGATTTTGGTCAGGTTGTCGGAGCCGTCCAAGGCAATCGCATCCCTTTCCATATAATCGTTAGGAAGCGCTACCCCATAATATTCAAAACTGGCGGTAATACCGTTTTCGTAGAAGGTTTGGGCATCCCCGGAAATAAATCCTCTTTCCACTGCTTCGGCCAAAGCGAACTGCACTTCGGAATACTGCATAAACTGGGCATCGACACCGTTCGGGACATCCCTGAAGATGCTGCCAAAAGGAGAAATATCGTTCAAGTCGATATCCCTTTCCGCGATGGTTTCTCGGTCTTGTCCGTTCAGCAGCCCTTTGTAAGCGGGCATTCCCGCATTGATGCTCGCATTCGTCGGTTTGTATAAAACCTCGACGCGCGGGTCGTTCCACAAGCTTACCACGGAATCGACGGTGCGGGTCATGCGGTGCTCCAGATAGAGTCCTAAAGATTCGTTGGTCAATGGATACTGATTCGGTGCAGCCCCCAAATATGGCACTAGGGCGTTGTCATCATTCGATTGCATTAATCGGCCTGAATCGGCTAGGGCCTGCATTTCCGAAAAATCGGAGAGTCTTTTGCTGATACGCAACAGGTAACGCAGGCGTAGGGAATTGGCAAAACGTACCCATTTGTCGAGGTCGCCGTTAAACATGACGTCGCCTTGAAT
>JBAUIP010000254.1:0-1840 GCA_049683055.1 Pricia sp. | reverse complement strand
CTGTCTGTATCCTCGTATCCCGATTCGCTGTCACTGGTTATTACCGCTTCATTGAGAACGGCATCCTCCGATTCCATGGACATTGCCGCCGCAGTAATTGGTGCCGGTTGGCCACTCTTCATGCGTTGCAAGGAGAAACGGCCATAGCCGAAAGATAGTCCGAACCAATCCAGCCGATCATAACCCTGGGCAGTAAAATTATAGATTTTAAAATCCAGATAAGTCCGAAATTGGTTCACTCCGAAACTCTGACCGGCGTCGGTATAGATTTGGCTATAATAAGTTGATTGCATCAAGGGATTGAAATTCCAGGAATGCGGCAAGAAGGCATCCAAAGACATGTCGTACATACTGGCCAAAAGTTCTGCACTGACTTGGTCTCCTTTAGGCCCCTTGATTTTAAATGACCAGGTCTCATCGGTGCCGGGTCGAAGTTTGTCCCGAAAAGTCAGGGTCTCGATTTGGAGTTCAGTTTTAGGATAGGGCACCGCAATAGAAAGCGAACCCGAATGGAAGGAATTATAAGCGGAAAAACTGTAGTTGATGGCGAATCCACCGAGGTCATCCGTTGTAACGGGAACGGTAAAGGTCTCGGTATTGTCGCTTAGTTTGATGATTCGGGTATCGATGATTTTGTTATCTTTTTCCACAAATATGGACACTGCAAGATTATCCGCTGCCGATGATACCATAATGTTGACTTGGTCGCCAAGAGCATAGGAATCCTTGTCCGTTCGAATCTGGAAGAGTTGGTTGTCCGCCAAGCGTTTGTCCTTATCGCTGAAAAGTGTGGTTTGGGCAGCTGCTTTTACGGCCTGTCCAAATTTATCTTGGGTTTCAAGTTCGATGACGTACTTTCCTGAGGACCATTTCTTAAGGTCGGGAAGGGCGATGTGCCTCGTACCACTGGTTTCTGAAGGAAGGGCCCCCTTCGTTTTATCGATTTTAGATGGTTTTTCGTTACCGGCCTCCTCGGTATTAAAATCCGTTTCCCAGACCAATTTCCCTTTTTCCCAAGCTGTCGGATCGTCCTCGTTCGAAAAGGCATCGTGTGGAAACTTTTCTTTGAAGGCCTCCTTTTCCCAATTGTTGTAATCCGGCGCTTCCCAAGGTCGGGGTCTCAGCACCTGCTCGGGCGCCTGTAGCTTGTACATCTTCAAGGTGCCTTGGGCGGAAACCGGTTGTCCGTTGAGGTTTTTGGTGGTGATGGTTAGGGTATCCGATGGCTTATCCTTGTTCAGCCGGTCCGGTACGGAAATCACAGCGTCGAGTGCATGGTAGCCTACTGAAACGGTGGTGGTCGCCGAACGGGTTTCCCCGTTGATATCGGTCACATCCGCTGTCACCTCATAGCGGAAAACAGGAAGGTTTTCTTCGGATGCCGAGGTATCGGGAAGGGCCTTAAAATCGATTTGGTAATGACCGGATGCATCGGTCACGGTCTCGCCTTGAGCAATTTCCTGCGGTGTCGTGTTGTAATAGGGATGGTGCCAATAGTACCAACGGGGAAAATCGATCGCCCTTTTTACGCGATAGCTGACCTTGGCATTGGCAATGGCACTTCCGGCATAGGCGGTGGCAGTACCCTGTACGGTGACGCTATCGTTCACTCGGAAGGTTTCCCGTACCGGTTCAAAGGAGGTCTCGAATTTAGGACGTTTGTATTCCTCCACGGAGAAATAGTGGGTCTCACTAAATTGTCCGCCAATACCGCGAATCTCAAGGTAATACTGTCCTGTCAGTCCGTTATTTGGCAAAATAAACTCCCCGGAGACGGAACCGAATTCATTGGTGGCGAAATCCTGTTGAGAGACCTCTTGGCCGTTGGCATCATAGAGGG
>JBAUIP010000253.1:0-7445 GCA_049683055.1 Pricia sp. | reverse complement strand
CGCTGTCATATTCAAAACTGATGAATTCAGCTGGTATAAACCGCTCTCCTGTGGCGTTATCGGTATTTGATCCGTTCGGATCTTCATTATTTTGCCGTGGTTTTTGATAGTCTTTTGAATTTCTATCGATTGAGTCTTCATAACGTTGTATCAACGCTATTCGACGTTCCTTATACCGGATATGATTTTTTCTTGCCTCTTCGGGAGCCACGATGCCCGCTGGCTCGGGTAATTCTGTGCTAATGTCTTTGCCCGATTCGGGCTTACCCTCTTCCCAACAACTTGACGCACATAGCAAGAAAACAAAAATGGCAAGAATTTTAATGAGCGGCTTTTGAGCATTTTTCATAACATTAAGTTTTAAGGTTAATTTACACATGCAAATGCTGCCGGGGGATGGGCAGGTTCGGGGGCAGGGGGAACAAAAACTTCGGGGGAAGAAATTTACTGCTATAAAGATATTCAAATTACTGAAACTTAGATACAAATCATCAAGAATTCCTTTACAGTATTTGTAGGGGAGGGGGTGTCGGCACCCCCAACTTAGTAATCGCGGGACCACAAACTCACCGCGCAACCTACTCCAAAGCCACGAAAAAATCCCAAATCCAGAACTCAAAAGTTCGGGGTTTGGGATTCATATCTTCCGCGCGACGGTTCGCAATGCGGAAGAATATTCCAATGCTACTATTGATTCATCGTCAACAAAAATTCCTCATTATTCTTAGTCTGCTTGATACGCTGCTCGATGAATTCCATGGCCTCAACGGGATTCATATCCGCCAAGTATTTGCGGAGAATCCACATACGCTGAATGGTATTGTCGTCCAAAAGAATATCGTCGCGCCGCGTACTTGAGGAGGTGAGGTCGATAGCGGGCCATACCCTGCGGTTGGCAATCTTACGGTCCAGTTGCAGTTCCATGTTACCGGTTCCTTTAAATTCCTCGAAGATAACCTCGTCCATTTTGGAGCCGGTATCTGTCAAGGCGGTCGCGATTATGGAGAGCGAACCTCCGTTTTCAATGTTCCGGGCGGCTCCGAAGAAACGCTTGGGTTTGTGCAACGCGTTGGCATCGACACCACCACTCAATACTTTTCCGGATGCGGGCTGTACCGTGTTATAGGCGCGGGCCAGACGGGTGATAGAATCCAATAGAATGACCACATCGTGGCCGCATTCCACCAATCGCTTCGCTTTTTCTAAAACGATATTTGCCACGCGCACATGTTCGGTAGCTTCCTTATCAAAGGTAGAGGCGACCACTTCGCCGCGAACGTTGCGCTGCATGTCGGTAACCTCCTCGGGGCGTTCGTCGATCAAAAGAATAATCTGAAAAACCTCGGGATGGTTGGCGGCAATGGCGTTGGCGATTGCTTTCAGCAACATCGTTTTTCCCGTTTTGGGTTGGGAGACGATCATCCCCCGTTGGCCTTTTCCGATAGGGGAGAAGAGGTCCATAATTCGAGTGGAAATGTTGCTCTGACGATCGGCAATATTGAATTTTTCCTGTGGGAAAAGCGGCGTCAAATGCTCGAAGGCCACCCGATCACGCACTACCTGCGGATCGATACCGTTGATTTTGTTGACCTTGATCAGCGGGAAATACTTTTCACCTTCCTTCGGGGGGCGTACGTTACCCAACACGGTATCACCGGTTTTCAGGCCGAACAGACGGATCTGCGACTGCGACACATAAATGTCATCTGGGGAGGATAGATAGTTATAATCCGAAGAGCGGAGAAAGCCGTAACCATCCTGCATGATATCGAGCACGCCCTCGCTTTCGATAATACTATCGAACTCGAATTCCGGAGCCTTATACCGGTTCTTCAGATCCTTGTCAAAATTGCTCTTATCGTAAGTGCTCTTCTGATGGCGCTGGTTTTTCGAGTTGTTGTTACTGTTCTTCTGGTTGGAATTGCTCTTGGTATCCTTATTAGAGGAATTCGATTTCGAACTTTGGGGCCGCGGCCTTGGCCTCGGAGTGTTCTTACTGTCGGAATCGGAGTCCTTCGAAGAGGATCTTGAACTGGACTTGTCCGAACTGGACTTGTCCGAGCTCGATTTATCCGAACTGGATTTATCCGAAGAGGAGTCCTTGGAGGTATCCTTGGAATCTTTGGACTTCGCCGCCCGTGGGTTCGGCTTGGGTTTGGGTCCCGGTTTGGATTTTGCCTTGGCCGCCCTCGGCTTGGGTTTTGGCTTTGAATCCGACGAATCCGAAGTTACCTCGGCGACCGCTTTCGGGTCGGAGGCCTGTACATCCAAAATTTTATAGACCAAATCCAATTTTTTCTGGGTCCGGTACTTGGGTACATTGAGGCCTTTAGCTATTTCCTGGAGCTCAGGCAGCTTTTTTGCTTTTAAATCTGAAATTTCAAACATTAAGTATGATATAAATTAAGTGTCTTAAAAAGAACGATAAGAAGTGTGTAATCTAATGGACGTTACTCGGGAAAGATTTCCGTTGAGGTAAGTGTTATCATCAATAACGAGACAATATTACAAATTATTTTCAATATGGCCCCTATTTTTTTCGAAAAGCCTGTATTTTTGCCACCTGAAAAGCGATATTTTAAATGATTCAAAGAATACAGACCGTTTATCTGTTTTTTGTGATGCTGATTTCAGGGCTGTTGCCGTTTTGGGTCAACCTGTGGTCGGACCCGGACGGAAACGCTATCTTCGCCCAGAACGATATTGCCGTTTCCATCGCTTTTTACGTCTCCGCCGGTCTGGCCCTAATTGCCATCGTATTTTATAAAAAGAGAAAAAATCAATTCGTACTCAACCGGTTGAACCTGTTGTTGAACCTTTTTTTATTGGGATTTTTCGTTTACCGATCGCTAAATTTATCTGGAGAGGCCCCGGTCTCGGAGAAGGGTATTGGGATGCTGATTCCCGTAATTTCTATCGTTTTACTGGTCCTCGCCAATAGGTCCATCAAAAAGGATGAAGATATTGTAAAATCTGTCGATCGTCTGCGATAAGACCAACATCGTAGTTGATTAGTGTGTAAGGCCCGGGTCGAATTTCCCGGGCCTTTTGCATTATGACCCGATGGCTATGATTTTTGTTCCAATCGGATATTCGGTGGATGCAATACTATTTTTCCCTACATTTAACATTCACATTTTGAATTTATGCAGAAACCGAACAAACGCCTCGAAAATCAGACCTGTATCGTTACCGGCTCCAGCTCGGGTATCGGAAAGGCGGTAGCGAAGGCCATGGGAACCGAGGGCGCCAATATCGTGGTCAATTATCACAGCGGAAAAGAGGAAGCCGAAGAGGTGGCGGATTGGATTATCAAGAACTCGGATTGCGGCGAGGCCATAGTGGTCAAATGCGATGTCAGTAAAGAGGATGATGTACTCGACATGTTCAAAACTGCCGTTTCGCAATTCGGCACCGTGGATGTCTGCGTGGCCAATGCGGGCATCCAAATAGACCATCCTTTACATGAAATGCCACTGGATGCATGGCAGAAGGTGTTGGACGTTAACCTGACCGGACAATTTCTCTGTGCTCGCGAGGCCATCAAGGAATTTCTAAGAAGGGGGATGCGTGAGGAGGTATCGAAATCCCTAGGGAAGATCATCCACATGAGTTCCGTCCACGAGGTCATACCCTGGGCCGGCCATGCCAATTATGCTGCGACGAAAGGGGCCTTGGTGATGCTAATGGAAAGCATCTGCCAAGAATATGGACCCAAAAAAGTCCGTTGCAATAGTATCGCGCCGGGCGCGGTGAAAACGGACATTAATAAGGATGTGTGGAGTTCCGAGGAAGGGGCCGAAGATATGTTGAAACTGATTCCCTATAAACGTATTGGCGTTCCGGAAGATATCGGTAGCGTAGCCAGTTGGCTGGCCTCGGACGAGTCGGAATACATCAATGGAACCACCATTTTTGTGGATGGCGGAATGACCTGTTATCCCGGTTTTGCAACAAATGGATGAGCAACGGTGAACACTTTCGATCGATTCCTACGGTAAGCGATTAAAATTTGTCGCCATTTTATGGCTTACATGTTAAATACAACCTTACAAAACTGTAATCAATGAAAAAAATTTTAAGGGCCTTGTTGGCCGGATGGGGTGCCAAAAAGCTCAGCGGTGGAAAATGTGGTTGCTTTGCCATTATCGCTTTTATTGTGATTTATTGGCTCTTGGGCTACGTCTTCAACTGACCGAAATACGGACTAATTTTGATAAGAAAATTCCGATAAAGTCCAATTTTATGGCGATTACATTGGTTTTTTAACCTTTTATAGTGCATCTTGCACCGTCATAAGTAGGTTATGTGATACATTTAACGAGAACACATAACTAAACTGGGGAACGTCGTGGGGTCGTTCCCCTTTTTTTATTTACTTTTTCCTCCGCGCTTCCCCAGTTCGATAACTTCCAGATTTTTGATGTCCTTCCCTTCGATAACGAAACGAAGCATGGTGCGTACCTGGTGAAATCCCTGCACGCCGCAAGCCCCCGGGTTCATGTGCAGGACCTGCCTTTTCTTGTCCATCATGACCTTGAGGATATGCGAATGCCCGCAGATAAAAAGCTGGGGCGCATTTTCGGAAATCATGGCCTTCGTTCTAGGATTGTATTTCGGGGGATACCCTCCGATATGCGTCATCAGCACCTCTACATCCTCACATCGGAAGCGGTCGTTGAGGGGGAATTCCATTTGAACATCCTTATCATCGATGTTTCCGTACACGGCACGAACCGGTGCGATGTTGCGAAGGGCATCCGTCACGGCGAGAGACCCTATGTCCCCCGCATGCCATACCTCATCCGCTTGACGGACATATTTCAGGATGTCCTCGTTCATGTAGGAATGTGTGTCGGAAAGGAGTAGGATTTTTGTCATGTTTCGAATTAGGAGTTAGGGATTGGGAATTTGGGGTACGATTCCGGAGTCGCTGCAAAAGATTTTCAGGCCCCATAGCTTTGAACTTCTAACTTGCTATCTTTGGCTTTTTACAAAACTACAGCATCGAATTGAGATACTTCCTCCAATTTTCCTACTTTGGCAAGCCCTACCATGGCTGGCAAAAACAGCCCAACGCAGTGAGCGTACAGCAGGTGCTGGAGGAGGCCCTCTCCACCCTTTTGCGAAACAAGGTCGAACTGGTCGGCGCGGGGCGGACGGATGCCGGAGTGCATGCCCGTCAAATGTTCGCTCATTTTGATTACCCCTCTGACACCGATACTTCCCATAAGAATGACGCCGTTAATAATGACAGCACCAAAACAAGTGATGACAAGGTGGTAAAAGACAGTGCAGAAAGGATAGACGGCGCGATTGACACATATGATATTGACACTGATGTCAGTTCAAAACCCAATGACCAAATCCCCACAATTGAAAATCTCGACCAACTATCCTACCGCTTGAACGCCTTCCTTCCAAATGCCATCGCGGTGCAATCGGTGCGTAGGGCATCCTCCGAGGCTCATGCCCGGTTCGACGCGATTGAACGCACTTACGAATATTGGATCATCCCTCGAAAAAATCCTTTTTATTCCGATTTTGCCCACTATGTCAAACATCCTCTGGACATCCAACGAATGAACGAAGCGGCCGAAATCCTATTGCACCATGAGGATTTTGAATGTTTTTCCAAATCAAACACCGATGTCAAGACCTATCGCTGTGACATCCGCAAGGCCAATTGGGAAGAAAAAGAAGATAAGCTGGTCTTTACCATATCCGCCGACCGCTTTTTGAGGAACATGGTACGCGCCATTGTGGGTACCCTAGTAGAAGTGGGCCTAGGAAAAGGGACGGTCGCCGATGTTAAAAGCATAATAAATAGTAAGGACAGGTCGCAGGCAGGTCCGTCGGTACCCGCAAAAGGCTTATATTTGACCTCGGTGCGATACCCCGAAACGATTTTCAAAACACATGGATAAAGATACCGGAAAAGCATTTGACCTGCGCTTGTTCAAACGTCTGCTCCACCGAACCCGGCCCTACCGATTGACCTTTTACGGGGTCGCCTTTGCCGCCATTCTCTTATCGGGCTTCGCGGTGATGACCCCCATCATTCTACAACAGATTATCGATGATGCCATCAAGGCGGGCAATTCCGAACTTTTGTTATACTTGGTTCTGGCCATGCTCGGTGTGCTTTTGGGCCAGGTCGTCAGTCAGCTCGGTTTTAATTATTACGCGAACTGGCTGGGCGAATCGGTGATCAAGGATGTTCGTGTCGATCTTTTCCGGCATATGCTCGGTTTTCGCATGAAGTATTTCGACAGTTCGTCGTTGGGCGTACTGGTCACCCGGGCCGTTGCCGATATGCAGCGCATCGGGGAAATTTTCAGCCAGGGTTTTTTTCAGATTGTGGCCGATTTGCTCAAAATGATAGTGGCCGCCGGTGTGATGTTGTATATGAACTGGAAGTTGGCGCTGATTGTATTCGTACTATTGCCTATCATCGTCTACGCGACCCGACAGTTTCAAAAGGCAATGAAGGTGGCCTTTACCGAGGTGCGGGCGGAGGTAGCCAACCTCAATTCCTTCGTACAGGAACGGATTACGGGCATGAAAATCGTACAGCTTTTCACCCGCGAAAAAATCGAGAGCGACAAGTTCCGGGACATCAATAAAAAACATCAGGATGCCTGGCTGAAAACGGTCTGGTACAACTCCATCTTCTTCCCCATTGCCGAGATAGTCTCCTCGATTGCAGTGGGACTGATCGTTTGGTATGGGGGACTTCTCAACGTCACCAATCTGGCCCGTGAGGAGTTCGGAACTATATTCGCTTTCATTCTGCTCATCGACATGCTTTTTCGCCCCTTGCGACAGATTGCCGACAAGTTCAACACCCTACAAATGGGTATGGTCGCAGCCAACCGGGTCTTCCGTATTTTGGATACCGACAGCAACATTCAGGATGTTGGCACTATAGAAAAGGAAAAAGTTCGAGGCGATATTAGCTTCAAGAATGTGCGTTTTGGATATGTTGAGGATGAGGAAGTGCTGCACGGCATTTCCTTCGAGGTCAAGGCGGGAGAAACTATTGCCATTGTCGGGGCAACGGGGGCTGGAAAGTCCACCATCATCAACCTGCTCGGCCGGTTCTACGAAATCGACTCCGGATGCATCGAGGTCGACGGCGTCGATATCAAGGACTTTAAGCTGAATTCGCTCCGCGACCATATTGCGGTCGTTTTACAGGATGTCTTTCTCTTCGCCGATACCATCGCGAACAATATTTCGCTAAAAGACCCCTCCATCGATTTGGACACCATCGAAGAAGCCGCTCGCCAAATTTTGGTCGACGAGTTTATCACCAGCCTTCCGGGCGGATACGAGTATAATGTCAAGGAAAGGGGTTCGATGCTCTCTAGCGGCCAGCGCCAACTAATTGCCTTTTTACGGGCCTACGTCAGCAACCCAAGCATTCTGGTGCTCGACGAGGC
>JBAUIP010000252.1:0-5907 GCA_049683055.1 Pricia sp. | reverse complement strand
ACTCGATGCGATCCTCCGAGAAATTACCGCTTCCTTTTGGGGATATGCCAGGATACAAAACAGTTTTAGACCGCAATTTTCCGCTGGTAGTACTCGTAAAGTTCTTCGGGTCCCGCCCCAAGAATGTTTTTCAGGTGGATGACGCCAAAGTGGAACTGTAGTTTGACCGCACCTTTTTGACGGTATTTTCGGGCGGAGGTAACGACCCGCTGGGGCAGCACCTTGAAATCGATTGTTTGATATAGGCGACCGATAAACTCCGTATCCTCGTAAACCATATAATCTTCGTTGAAACCGCCCGTGTTCTTGAAAATACGTTTGGTGACGTAAAGGGATTGATCTCCGCCCCGGCAGATTTTATGGTTGATTTTTGAAAACCAGGAAAAAAAGGAAAGGAACCGACTGGTCGTGTCGAATTTCATTTGAAAACAGCCCGCCTCGTAGCCTTGGCCGACGGATTTTAGAACGAAGCGGTCAAAATCTTCGGGAGGAAAGGTATCCGCATGCAAAAAATACAGGATTTCACCCTTGGCCCGGCGGGCGCCATAGTTCATTTGCTTGGCTCTTCCCTTCCCGGAATGCAGCACGATGGCCCCGAAATCGGATGCTATTTCCACCGTATCATCGGTGCTGCCGCCATCGACGACCAAAATTTCCCTGACGTTTTCGGCCGAACTCTTTTCCTGTAAATAGGTCAACAAGAGTGCTATATTGGGTTCCTCGTTGAGGGTAGGAACAATAATACTTATTTTGGGACTTTTATTTTTCATTCAAACTAAAAATACGGGATTCCTTAATTGATAAACCCTGCTTATTATCGGATGTCCGACAATTTAGTATGCAGGAATTCGAAAACCTTACATAGCCTTGATCAACTCCCGAAACAATTTCACCATCCGGGGTTCCGCTTTTTCGGCCACCGCCAAGATGGCCTGTATGTCGACGGGCTGTAAGTTATCGGGATCGCAGCTGTCCGTCAACACCGAGATGGCCACCACGGGAAGATCTAAATGGTTGGCCACGATTACCTCGGGTACGGTGCTCATACCGACCGCATCGGCGCCGAGCTGTTTCAACATGCGATATTCCGCCTTGGTTTCTAGCTGGGGCCCGACCACAGAGGCGTATACGCCCTTGTGTAAGGTGATTCCTTCTTCTTGGGCGATTTCGGATAGCTTTTGTCGCATATGATGGTCGTAGGGATCGGACATATCGGTAAATCGGGTGCCAAATTGGGTGACGTTCCGGAAGGCCAGCGGCGAACCGCCCTGAAGATTGATATGGTCCTCGATCAGCATCAGGTCGCCGACACCAAAATCAAGGTTGATGGCTCCCGAGGCATTGCTGATAAACAGTTTTTTGATGCCCAACTGGTGCATGACACGTATCGGGTAGGTGATATCCAAAAAATCGTAGCCTTCGTACAGGTGAAAACGTCCCTTCATTACCACGGCCTTTTTACCTTCCAGAGTGCCATAAAGCAGTTTACCGGAATGGAATTCCACTGTTGCCAATGGAAAAAAGGGAATATGATGGTAGTGTGCCACGACGGGATTTTCGATAGCATCGGCCAATTTCCCCAGGCCGGAGCCTAGGACAATCCCGATTTCGGGAGCGTCAAATCCTTTATCCCTCAAGTGGGCGGTCGATTCGTCAAGTTGTTTTTGGGTCATTTCTAAATGTGTTTGTAGTAGATGAGGTTTTTCGAACGAAGGTCAAGACCGGGTCAAAAAGTGCTTGAAAGCGTCTACAGCCTCGATATCCTCATAGACATCGACATCATTACGTTCGTCCAGCACCATATGTTTTTCGTTTTTCAAATCGTTCAGGGTATCTTTCAAAACGGTTTCTTGGCCCCAAGGCTTGTCCCGGAAAAGTTCGGGTTTGAAGATTTTCATTCCCAATAGGTAGTAACCGCCGTCCTGGGCCGGGCCGATGACAAAATCATTGTCCTTTAGCTGTTCGAAGGCATTTTCCAAATCGCCTTGGGAAAGGTCGAACATATCGCTTCCGATGATGACGATACGCTCGTAGCCCGATGCGAACCCATCTTGAAAGGCATTGGCCATTCGAATACCCAGATTGGCACCGTTTTGCAGTTTTTTATCGTAAAAGACCTCGTCCCAAATATCGTCGTCCCAGATTTCTTCGGAATACCATACCTGTTTCGCAGTGTTGAGGTTTTTGGTGATGGAGACGGTATGGTCGAGCAGAAAATTATAGATGTCCAACGCGGTCTCATCACCGACAGTGGCCGCAAGGCGGGTTTTGCATTTGCCCAATTCGGGATTGCGGGTAAAAATGAGCAGTAGGTTAGGGGAGGAGGCCAGCGTAAAATGGATGGTCTTTTTGTCGTGCTTGTCCTGTTTTTGGTTGATGATGCCCATATTCAATATACCTTCTCGCCTTCCTTCAGCAGCTTGCCCCAATGCTTGCTAAAGGCATGTACTTTTTCGGTCTCGTCGCCTTCGGGATTATAAACAGGATAGCCTTGGTTCTTCCATTCGAAAATACCGCCGTAGAGGTTTTTTACGTTGGTGTATCCGGCCTGCATCAGTTTTTCGCCGATGTTTTCCGATCGTACCCCGATGGAGCAATACACTACGATGTCGGTACTTTTATCCTCGATTTTCGGGAGGATGGAGTCCACCTCGAACTCCTTGAATCCCACCCACTGGGCGTCCTTTAGGTGGCTGACCTCATATTCTTCCCGCTTCCGGGTGTCGAGCAGCAGCACGTGGTTCATGCCGTGAAGCGCGTCGACCTCGATGTAGGGCACGGTCTGCTTGTTGAACTTTTTGAGGGTCTTATCCATCCTATTTTGGGATGAAAGGGGCATCGAAAAAGCTAAAAAAGTTAGAGTGGATAAAAGAAATTTCATGGTTTTTTTGAAGGATATGGGCAAAGATACTGAACTCGTATTTTTTAGAGACTGTTTTGAACTGTGGGATTAGAATTTTTCCGAAGTGGGAAAAATCCGTATCGTTTGACTATTTTAGGGATGTCGTTCGGATATCATCCCGAATTGAAATTAGTGTTTTTTATGTATTTCTAGTCATCCCAAAAAATAGGATATGAAATTTCACTTCCATGCAATAACAATTCTTTTTGTTGTGGTAGTTTTGGCATCCTGTAAAACGGATACAACGAAAAAAGTCCGAATGACCGACAAGACAGATCAAGAATATTATACGGAGCCCTACCGGCCGCAGTTCCACTTTTCGCCTGCAACAATGTGGATGAACGATCCCAACGGAATGGTCTATAATCAGGGGACGTATCATCTTTTCTATCAATTTCATCCCGACAGTACGGTTTGGGGACCCATGCATTGGGGGCACGCCACGAGTAAGGATCTGCTGCATTGGGAGCATCGACCGGTTGCACTGTATCCCGACGAAAACGGATTGATTTTTTCGGGCAGTGCCGTATTCGACCCCAAAAATACCTCGGGTTTTGGTACGGATGAAAATCCACCACTAGTGGCGATTTTTACGTATCACGATGCGGAAAAGAAGGCGACTGGCGCCTCCGGTTTTGAGACCCAAGGGCTTGCCTATAGTTTGGATAATGGCAAAACCTGGGAGAAATACGAAGGAAATCCAGTAGTTCGAGACGACAGTGTGACCGATTTTAGGGACCCTAAGGTGTTCTGGTACGAGCCCGACCAAAAATGGATTATGAGCCTGGTAGCGGGCGACCATGCGGAGTTCTATGGATCTAAAAACCTGAAGGATTGGGAGCTGCTCGGCGAGTTCGGAAAGGATAAAGGCGCCCACGGAGGCGTATGGGAATGCCCTGATCTGTTCCAACTAGAGGTAGAGGGCACCGACGAGGAAAAATGGGTGCTGCTGATCAGCATCAATCCCGGAGCGCCCAACGGAGGTAGCGGCACCCAATATTTTATTGGGGATTTTGACGGCAAGACCTTTACTACCGACCAGACCGAGAACCGATGGATCGACTGGGGCACAGACAACTACGCCGGGGTGACCTTTAGCAATGCCCCGAACGGCGAAACCATTTTTATGGGGTGGATGAGCAACTGGCTGTACGCCAATGAGACTCCCACTGAAAACTGGCGCGGGGCGATGACCTTGCCCCGTAAATTGAGCCTGCGAAAGGTGGGTGATCGGTTTTCGTTGTTCAACTATCCTATTGAAAAATTCGACGCCCTTGTTTCAGAAAGTCTGAAAAAGTCGGACGGCCCGAACAAAGATGACAATTCCCAAAAGGAATTAAAAGTGAAAGCGAATGCGAAGGAAACGATGACCATCGAAAATCTGATGGCCTCGGAAATCCGTTTTAAAACTTCCGCTAAAAATTATCGGCTGCAAATCGGGAATAGAGCCGATGAGCAGCTATTATTGACAATGGATAGAAGCATCGGAAAATTCACCCTGGATCGCTCCCCATCGGGAAAAATTGATTTTCAGGAGGATTTTGGCAACGGAGTACAACAAATGCCCGTTGCCGACCTGCCAGATGGGGAGTATGAGGTGCGGATTATTCTTGATCGGTCTTCGATCGAGATATTTATCAATAAGGGACAGTATGCGATGACCGCCCAAATTTTTCCGAACGAGCCATATACGGGTTTGACCGTAGAAAATCTCGAAGAAAAAGAACTTGTTTTGAAGGATTTGGAAATTGGTGAAGTGGCGGGGATTTGGTAGAAAAAAATTGATGCTATCTTTCAAAAACGGCGGCATACTTTTCGGCCATCTCCCGCGCCAATTCCTCCAAGTCGATGCCCATATTCTCCTTATTGACCTGAAGAATCTTTGTCCGTAAAGCTACCGGAAGACCCAAGTACCCATCTTTCGCGCCCAAAATCATTCCTGCTACAGCACCGACGGTATCATTGTCCCTTCCGTAGTTAATTATGAACTGCATGGTCTTCTCGAAATCGCCTTTCCCGAACTGCAGGCCGGTTACCAGTATCTGCCAAATCTCACCGGAATGGAAGGCAATGGCCTTTTCGTCCTTTTCCAAAAATTGATAGATGGATTCTTGGCGTATCCAGTCCTTTTGGTCGCCCGGAAAACCTTGGGGAATTTTGAAAATCAGCGAATCGGCGGCACTCAGCGAATCGGACAAAATCAGGCTGCTGACCGCCAAAACGTTCCGGACCGAAACGTCGGCCACCGAATATGTGATTCGCCCGACCAGCCGGCTGTCCTGGTATCCCATCGGGTCTACAAAGGTAGCCGTGTTGATGATACTGTCCATGTTTTGGCTGCGCAGGGCCATGTGGGTCATGGCGGAGACCAGTCCCGAAATGTCCTTAGCATAGCCGATGTCGAAGATAGAGTGGGTATAGGCCTTTTGGTAGGCTTCGTCCGGGGTCGTACTGATGAGTCCGAACATAGGCGTATACAGCTGCCCGGCGCATGACATTTCACCACCATAAAAACGGTTCAATGCCTTTTGGTATGCTTCCGGACCTTTCTGGTAGGCCGTGGCGACCCGGGCCCATTCTTTGATCCAATCGATTTTTTCAATCTGTGCATCCAGCACAGCGGTATCGGGCACGGAACCGTCGGGTGTGAGCCCCTTGGCAAGTGATGCATAATAGTCCAAAATAAACTCCGCAAAAATTTCCGCTTCTGTCCCCGACGCATTTATTGCGTTGATGTTCGCGCTTAGGTATTTGACCATGGCGAATTTCCATCGGGTATCGTCGGTGGTGGCCCCGGCCTTCAGGTTGTGGTCCCAAGTTCCCTCGGGGGACTGTTCCCGCACGGCAGGGGTCAGTCCGGTGATATAGCCATATTTAAGCTGGATATCCTCCCGACGCCACATTTCGGTGGATGCGCCCATGGCATCGCCGATGGCCGATCCGACCAAAGCGCCCAGCACCTTGTCGTAGTATTCCTCTTTGGATAATTTCAGGGCCTCTTCGGC
>JBAUIP010000251.1:0-1745 GCA_049683055.1 Pricia sp. | reverse complement strand
GGGTTGGGATTCGTCTAGGAAGCGGTTCGTCCATTCCAAAACTTCCCTTTTTTCCTGAAAATCTTCGCCCAAGAGGTAGCGCAAGGCCCTTCGTGCACTAACCGCGAGCTCCTTTTTCAAGGGCTCTTCGATGGCAATCAGGTCATTCTTTACCTTGGCTATGAAATGCTTGTTCTGGCTTTTGGTGGTTGCACGGTCCAATAAACCCACCAAGGTCTTTTTCATGGCCTTGAGGGATTCCAGATGTTCGGCCCAAGCCTCCTTTTTCGCACTGCGGACCTCTTTAGATATGGATTTTTCAAGGGATTTTAGCTGCTCGTCCGTAGTAATATCGTTCTCCAATATCCATTTACGGAATTTCTTGTTGCAATCGTGCTCTTTTTCCCATTGCAAGCGCTCCTGGCTTTTATACCGTTCATGTGATCCGGAGGAGGAGTGTCCCTGGGGTTGGGTCAGTTCGGTAACATGAATGATAACGGGAACGTGCTCTTCCCTGGCAATGTATGAGGCATTCTCGTAAGCGTGCATCAGAGCGGTATAATCCCATCCCTTTACTTTGATCATTTCATAGCCGTCCTTATCTTCGGTGCGTTCAAAACCGCTCAACATTTCGGAGATATCCTCCTTGGTGGCGTGGTATTCCGGGGGTACGGAAATTCCATAATCATCATCCCAAATACTGATTACCATGGGTACTTGGAGCACTCCACCAGCATTGACGGTCTCGAGAAACATCCCCTCGCTGGTACTGGCATTTCCAATGGTACCCCAGGCCACTTCATTACCGTCGTTGGAAAACTTTGAAGCGTCGATATTTTTTAGGTGGCGGTACATTTTAGAGGCCTGAGCCAAGCCTAGTAATCTGGGCATTTGACCCGCCGTACATGAAATATCGGCGCTACTGTTCTTCTGTTGGGTCAAATCGCGCCAGCTGCCATCCTCATTTAGGCTATAGGTCAGATAGTGGCCTCCCATCTGACGGCCGGCGCTCATGGGTTCTTTTTCAATATCGGTGGTCGCGTATAGGGCGTGGAATAGGTCCTTTGGTGTCAGAAGGCCCAAAGCCATCATAAAGGTCTGGTCCCTATAGTATCCACTTCTGAAATCACCGTTCTTGAATGCTCGGGCCATGGCCAATTGCGGAAGCTCTTTGCCGTCGCCGAAAATACCGAACTTGGCCTTTCCCGTCAACACCTCTTTTCTACCCATCAAACTTGTGGTGCGGCTGAGTACGGCCAGTTTATAATCGTCCAAGATCTGAGTCTTGAAATCGTTGAACGAAATGTCGTTACTGGTCTGGGACGATAGGTTCATAGCGGAATTTAGGTTGTTACAAAAATAGGAAATAAGGAAAAAAGATTTTTCTTAAGATACGCAAAAAAGCCAATAATTCGCTGTCGAAAGCAAATTCCTGTAAGCCAATGTCCTAGAACCATTTCCGGGTAAAAAGTCCGGTCAGGGTCCTCGGACTCACGGTAATGATAAAGCGTATTTTCTCTCCGTAGTTAGGTTGCCCCACCTCCCAGCCATTATTGGAATATACAGGAAAATAAAGTTCGAAATAATCGGTCAAGAGGTTCAGGCGTATTCCTGAATCGTAGACAAACTTACTATCGAATCCCCTGTTCTTGACAAAGCCCAAATCGCCGTAGACTTCAATCCACTGCCATAGATTGACACTACTATTCACCGTGGTAATCCAATCGTTAGCGAAACGAAACCGTTCGGGCAGAAAGGACTTAAAG
>JBAUIP010000250.1:0-2803 GCA_049683055.1 Pricia sp. | reverse complement strand
TTACCGACATCAGCCTGACCCTCGGTAGCGACCATCACATCTTCGATTTTTCGGAGCTGCACTGCCGGAAACTGAAAATCCAGAATCCCGTTATTTCCAAAGAGGATTTGGACAAAATCAAGAATTATGACGCGAGTCCCGATTATAAGGTCGTCTCGATTCCCACCCTCTACGACATCGAGAAAGGGCATAACGGCATTGAGGATGCGCTCGAGGCTATTTTGAAACAGACCTCGAAGGAAGCGGATAACGGCGCGAACATCATCATTTTATCCGACCGGGGCGTCAATCAAGAAAAGGCACCGATTCCCGCTTTGCTGGCCTGTTCCTACGTCAACGCCGGCCTGCAGCGGTTGGGGAAGCGAAATAAGCTCAGCATTATCGTAGAATCCGCTGAACCACGCGAAGTACACCATTTCTGCCTGTTGTTCGGCTTCGGGGCCAGTGCCATCAACCCGTATCTGGTCAACGAAATCATTGGCGAGCAGATCGAGGAGCATGATATTACGGAATTTACTTTCGAGGAGGCCGTCAAGAATTACAACAAGGCTATCGGTAAAGGTATCTTGAAGGTGATGAACAAAATCGGGATTTCTACCTTGAACTCCTATCGCGGTTCACAATTGTTCGAGTGCGTTGGTATCAACACCAAAGTTGTTGACAAGTACTTCCCGAACACGCCTACTCGAATTCAAGGTATCGGACTCTATCAAATAGAAAAAGAGATTGCTAAACGGCACAGCAAGGCCTTTTCCAAGAAAGAGGTGGCGGCGTCGCTAGACCTCGAAATCGGAGGCGAATACCGATGGAGGCGCGATGGCGAAAAACATATGTTCAATCCGCTTTCCGTCGCCAAACTGCAAAAAGCGGTACGTGGCAACGAGGCGAATACCTATAAGGAGTATGCGGCCATGGTGAACGAGCAGACCAAGAACCTGATGACCATTCGGGGATTGTTCGAGTTCTCGAATTACGACCCGATTCCCTTGGAAGAGGTCGAACCGTGGACGGAAATCGTCAAACGCTTCAAAACGGGGGCAATGTCGTACGGCTCTATCAGTAAGGAGGCCCACGAGAATCTGGCCATTGCCATGAACCGGATCGGTGGTAAGAGCAACTCCGGCGAGGGCGGCGAAGATGCGGAGCGTTTCTATAAAAATGCGACCGGCGATTGGCGGAATTCCGCCATCAAACAAGTGGCTTCGGGCCGTTTTGGGGTAACATCCGATTATCTGACCAATGCGCAGGAGATACAGATAAAAATGGCCCAGGGTGCTAAGCCTGGAGAGGGTGGACAGTTGCCTGGACCTAAAGTGAACCCGGCCATCGCAAAAACGCGGAACTCTACTCCCTACGTGGGTCTGATTTCGCCACCGCCGCATCACGATATTTATTCCATTGAAGATCTCTCGCAATTAATATTCGACCTGAAATCCGCCAACCGTAAGGCGCGGATCAATGTGAAACTGGTCTCCGAAGTAGGAGTGGGAACTGTGGCTGCCGGTGTTTCAAAGGCCAAGGCCGATGTAATACTTATATCCGGCTTTGACGGAGGTACCGGGGCGTCGCCCTTGACCTCGTTAAAACACGCCGGACTGCCTTGGGAACTTGGTATCGCCGAGGCCCAGCAAACCCTTGTTTTGAACGATTTGCGAAATCGAATCGTCTTAGAATGCGACGGACAGCTGAAAACCGGCCGTGATGTGGCCGTTGCCTGTCTCTTGGGTGCCGAGGAATTCGGATTCTCCACTGCTCCCCTAGTAGCCTCGGGATGTATTATGATGCGCGTTTGCCATTTGAATACCTGCCCCGTGGGTATTGCTACCCAAAATCCAGAGTTGCGTAAAAAATTCGAGGGCAAACCGGAGCATGTGGTCAACTACATGTATTTTGTCGCCCAGGAGCTGCGCGAAATCATGGCTCAACTAGGATTCAGGACCGTGAATGAAATGGTCGGACAGGTCAAGAAACTCGACCGCAGAAAGGCGATTGAACACTATAAGGCCAAGGGCATTGACCTGACTCCTATTTTATACCAAGTCGATGTTCCGGCAGGGACCAAGTTCTACAATACGCAAAAACAGAAACACAACATCGATCAATCCATCGAGTTCGAAATCATAGCGAAGGCCAATCCCTCACTGTTCCGAAAGGAAAAGCTGACTTTGGACTTTCCGATCAAAAACACCGATCGCGCTGTAGGTGCAATTATTAGCAATGAAATCTCGAAGGTCTACGGAGCACAGGGGCTACCGATCAACACGTTAAAACTAAACTTTACCGGTTCGGCCGGACAGAGTTTTGGTGCCTTTGCTACCCGCGGACTGACCATGATCGTCAACGGAAATACCAACGACTACCTCGGAAAAGGACTTTCAGGCGCCAAACTGGTCGTCAAAGTTCCCGAAGGCTCGACCTTGGTGCCCGAAGACAACGTGATTACGGGAAATGTGACGCTTTATGGCGCGACTGCGGGAAGAGCCTACATTAACGGTAAGGCCGGGGAACGGTTCTGCGTTCGGAATTCCGGTGCGAAAGCGGTGGTCGAGGGTATCGGCGACCACGGTTGTGAATACATGACCGGAGGTGTTGCCGTAGTTCTCGGCGAAGTAGGCCGAAATTTCGGAGCGGGCATGAGCGGCGGTATCGCCTATGTTTTTGACGAGAAAAAGACTTTCGAAAAAAATTGTAATACCGAAGCGCTCAACTTGCTCAAGGTAGAGGAAGATCAAGACATCAAGCAATTAAAAGACTTGATTGAAAGCCACTACAACGCGACCTTGAGCCCTCTAGCACAGCGCAT
>JBAUIP010000249.1:0-5245 GCA_049683055.1 Pricia sp. | reverse complement strand
GGTCTCGGTCATGCCCCAAGCGTGGACTCCCTTGATTCCGAAATCTTTTTCAAAGCCTTCTATTAGGCTGGCGGGGAGCGCCGAACCACCCACGAGATATTCCTGGAGCGCCAGTTTCTCCTTAGGCGGATTTTTCTTCATTTCTTCGTATACCCCCATCCAAATTGTCGGCACTCCATTGGCCTTGGTCACCTTTTCTTGACCTAGAATCTTGATAATTGCATCAGGACCAAGATTCGAGGACGGCATCACCATATCCGACCCAGACAAGAGGCACATATAAGGAAAACCCCAGGCCATTACATGAAATTGGGGAACAATCAGCAGAATGGTATCCTCGTTGTTGTAATTTCCGGCATTTGGTGATAGAATTGTAAGCGCGTGCAAGTAAGTGGATCGATGTGAATATAACACCCCTTTAGGCATTCCGGTCGTACCGCTGGTGTAGCACATACCACTCGCATCGTTTTCGTCGAGTTCGGGCCATTCGAATTCCTCGGATGCCCCTTTCAACAGGTCTTCATAATGTAGGATGTTTGGTAGGTTGGTTGTGAAATCCTCATTGGCATTGATGATAATAAAATGTTCGACCGTTTCCAGTTTGGCGACGATTTTTTCTAATAAGGGTACTAAGGTCGCGTCTACGAAAATGACTTTATCTTCTGAGTGATTGATGACGAACTCTATTTGTTGGGGTGATAGGCGGATGTTGATGGTGTGGCAGACCGCCCCAATACCCGGTATTCCGTAATAGAGTTCCACATGTTGGAAATGGTTCCATGCAAAGGTGCCGACCATATCACCCTTGGTAATATTCAGCTTTTGGGTCAGGGCATTGGCCAATTTTTTACATCTTTTGTATAGGTAGCCATAATTGTATTCGTGGCGCGTACCGTCCGGCAAATGGCTGATCAATTTTTTATGGGGAAAGGCGGAGTTGCCATATTCCAATATGGTATTGGTGGTGAGCGGGTAGTGCATCATTAAGCCTTCCATAGAAATGTTTTTGAGGATGGTTTTTCAGTTTACATTTAAAGTTACGCTTTTTTGGGGATGGATAGCGAGAAGGGATAACCAAATGGACCGTGCCGTTTATCTTACGGCACGGTCCATGGCTATTATATAGCTGAATGTAACCTATCGAGTTAACTAATCATCCTTAACGTCGTACCGGTCAAGCATCATTACTTTATCCCAAGCTGCTACAAAATCCTTTATAAAGCGCTGCTGGCCGTCATCGGCCCCGTACACCTCGGCGATGTTCCGGAGCTGAGCATTGCTTCCGAAAACCAGATCACAGCGGGTTGCGGTGTACTTCGTGATTCCGCTTTTTCTATCATTGATATTGAAAAGCATTTCATCGGGTCCCTGAGGTTTCCATTCATAGTCCATATTGGTCAAGACCGCAAAGAAATCGTGGGTCAACTGCCCGGGACGGTCAGTGAATACGCCGTGACGGGAATGGTCATAATTCTGTTCCAGTACCCTTAGGCCACCGACCAGAACCGTCCATTCCGGAGCGGTGAGGGTCAAGAGCTGGGCGCGGTCAAGGAAGATGCGTTCCGGGGGCACCCGATATCCTACCTTATCGTTATGGTAGTTCTTAAAGCCGTCGGAAACAGGTTTTAGCCAATCGAAACTCTCGACGTCGGTCTGTTCCGGGGTCGTATCGGTTCGGCCGGGGGTAAAGGGAACCTGTACCTCGATGCCCGTCGCTTGGGCCGCTTTTTCGATGGCTGCACATCCGCCAAGGACTACTAAATCAGCTAGGGAAACTTTCTTGTTTCCGGACTGCTCGCCGTTGAAATCGTTCTGAACATTTTTGAGGGTCTGGAGTACCTGGCGGAGTTCATCAGGCCGATTTAGGTCCCAATTCACTTGAGGTTCCAGGCCGATGCGAGCGCCGTTGGCGCCCCCGCGCTTATCGGAATCGCGGTAGATGGCAGCTGCAGACCATGCAGCGGAGACCAATGCCGAAACGGACAGCTCGCTTCGAAGAATCTGCTGCTTCAGGTTTGCAATATCATCGGCGTTGATGACCTCGAAATCCCTTTTGGGAATAGGGTCCTGCCAAATCAAATCCTGCTCGGGCACTTCCGGACCGAGATATCTATCCTTGGGTCCCATATCACGATGGGTCAGTTTGTACCATGCTTTGGAAAACTCTTGGGTGAAATATTCGAAATCGTCCCTGAATCGTTCGCAGACCTTACGGTATTCGGGGTCCATTTTGAGCGCGATATCCGAGGTCATCATCATAAGGTCGTCCATTTTGCCGTCAATATGGGCATCGGGGGTTTTTGGTGCCGTTGGGTCAATGGGAGTCCACTGCACCGCTCCGGCAGGACTTTCCGTTTTTTTCCATTCAAATTTGAACAGGTTGGTGAAATAATCATTGTCCCATTGCGTCGGATTGGGCGTCCAAGAGCCTTCGATACCGTTGGTCATGGTGTTGGCACCGTTACCCGAGCCTACGGGATTGTGCCACCCGAAACCTTGGGCGTGAATGGGTGCCGCTTCGGGAGCGGCGCCGATTTTCTCGGCGGGCACCATTCCGTGGCTTTTGCCAAAGGCATGTCCACCGGCAATCAGGGCTACGGTTTCTACATCGTTCATGGCCATACGCTTAAAGGATTCCCGAATATTTCGGGCGGAATCCATTGGGTCGCCATTGCCACCCGGCCCTTCGGGATTCACATAAATAAGCGCCTGATGTGTCGCCGCAAGAGGATTTTCCAAATCGTGGTAATCTTCCTTTGGCCCGCCGACCCAGCGGAGGTTTTCGTTGACCATTTCCTCAGGATGGCCTATGTGCTCCCCATTGGTTTGGGATTTGTCGAAAGGTTTGCCCTCCCAAAATTCGGGCCCCCAATAAGTGCTGCGGTCGGGCTCCCAGGCATCGCGGCGTCCGCCGGCATAACCAAAGGTGGGAAAACCCATAATTTCAAGGGAACAGTTGCCCGCCAAAATGAAAAGATCGGCCCACGATAGACCAGCACCATATTTTTTCTTGATGGGCCAGAGCAGCCGTCGTGATTTTTCGGTATTGCCATTGTCCCACCAAGAGTTGATAGGCGCAAAACGCTGCATGCCCTGCGCCGCGCCGCCGCGACCATCGGCAATACGGTAGGTGCCGGCGGAGTGCCAAGCCATCCGGATCATTTGCGGGCCATAGTTATTGTAATCCGCAGGCCACCATTCTTGCGAGTCGACGAGCAGGGCGTTGATATCCTGTTTCAATTGCTTGAAATCGATTTTATTGAAATTCTCTTTGTAATCTTCATCACTCAGCGGATTGGCGGCGGGCTGTTCTTGATGAAGTAATTCTACCTGCAGGCGATTGGGCCACCAATCATCGTTCTGGGGCGGTGTTCCTATGGCCCCGCCGATACGGGTGCCCCGAAATGGGCATTGGGCTAAACTTTCCGGATTTGTGATATCTTTCATTTCTCTTGTAATTAAAAGGTGAGATTAATTTTTTCTTAATTATACAGGAAAATTTTCGGTATGGAATCCCCAAAAAATTTTAAAATTGATTCGAAGGACGGCATCTTCCCGAACGAATCAATTTCTTTCGACCTCGACACCTTCCGTGGTGAACGAAAAAGCCTGTGCGCCAAGTCCTCCCACCATGACAGCTTGAAATAGGGGATTCAGTTTCTTTTTGGCGTACCAGTCGATGAGGAAGTTGGCACCGCTACCGCCCGAGGTATCCTGTTGCTCGATGACGTAGTCGATCGATTCCATGGGCCGTAAATAAATGGGCTGGTCAAGGTAGCTGCGCACTAGGTCGCCACCGGTATTGTAGTAGTCTATTTTACTAATGAACAGACTGTCGCGGATACTGGTATTTCTAATGCTTAGGGTCGCGGTCAAAAGGGTGCGTGAATCCCGGGTCTGATTGTAGATGTCGGAGTAGATAGGAACGTAGACCTCCCGCATCAGGGAATCTACCGCAGCCTCGTTGATACGACGGTCCAAATTATGTTCCTCTAAAATTTCGACCGGTCGGTCATCATCTTTGGGCCGCTTGCAAGAAGCCCCGATCAGCAGTAAGGCCATCACCCAAATCCATTGGTTTTTGGTGATTTTAAAGGTATAGTCAATTGATGTTAGCCGATTCATACCGTGCAAATTTGAAACCGACCTACCATTGGTAAGAAGGCTTCGGATTTGTTATCAATACCTTGTATGTTCCCATCAGTCCTGCCATTCCGTATGAAAAACGCCCTCCTTATCGATACGCTCATAGGTATGCGACCCAAAATAATCCCGCTGGGCCTGAATCAGGTTGAGGGGCAGTCGGGTAGAGGTATACGAATCGAAATAGATGAGGGAATTGGAAAGTCCCGGGAGTGGTACCCCATTTTCGGCACCGAAAGAAACCAACTTACGGGCAGAGCCTACCGCTTTTTGAACCTTATCCACAAAATTCGGGGAGACCAAAAGATTGGGAAGGTCATTGTCTTTTTCAAAGGCCTCTGTAATATCGGCCAATAGCGCGGCACGTATAATACAGCCTGCCCGCCAGATTTTTGCAATGACCGCGATATCCAACTTATATTCGTATTCCTTAGAAGCTTCCGCTAGAACGTGCAGCCCCTGGGCATAGGTAACGATAAAGGAAAAATAAAGTGCCTCTTCCGCCATTTTTTCCAATTGGTCTTTATCCATTGTCTCTACTTCGGGCCTGCCGTAGAGCTTGTCCGCTGCGGTGCGTTCGGATTTCAATGCGGAAATCTCCCGCATATTGACCGCGATGTCGATGGAGGGTACGGGAATGCCAAGATCCATTGCGTTCTGGCTGGTCCATTTTCCGGTTCCTTTTTGTTTGGCCTTATCTTTTATCTGGTCTAGAAGTCCTAATTTGCTCAAGTTCAGATCATCTTTCTGGACGAATATCTTGGAAGTGATTTCCACCAAAAAGGATTGAAGTCGTCCCTCGTTCCATTTGGAATACACCTCATGAAGCTCTTGGTTCGAGAAATCCCCGGCCTTTTTCATTAGGTCGTAGATTTCAGAGGTCAGCTGCATGAGCCCGTACTCGATACCATTGTGTACCATTTTGACATAATTCCCAGCGGATCTCGGCCCCAGATAGGCCACGCAGGGTTCTCCTTCATACTTGGCCGCGACGGCCTCAAAGATGGGTTTGATGTGGGAATAGGCCGATTTTGAACCTCCGGGCATGATGCTCGGTCCGAGACGAGCCCCTTTGGCGCCACCGGAGACTCCGGCACCGAAA
>JBAUIP010000248.1:0-4203 GCA_049683055.1 Pricia sp. | reverse complement strand
GCTTATTGAATTGCACAAACAAATTTTTCTAAAATATTATCAGATATCCATAAGACATAATCGACTCGCAAAAAGCAGCCGATACGGATGCATGAATAACAGCACCCTGAATCGAACTAGAGAAATTTTTGCCGCTCAGTCATGAAGGTATTGAGCACAGTGGAGAAGTCATTTCCTATATCAACGCCAACATACTTGATCCGGTATTGGGCGCACTTCAATTTTAAATCCTCAAAGTATTGGGCCACACGAGTTTTATAAGCCTCCTTAATAGTGTCGGAGTATAGGTCGATATGCTCTCCGGTCTCCACATCCAAAAAACGTCTGGGGACGTTCTCGAAATCGAATTCCAGTTCGGTCTTTTTATCCAACAAATGGAAAAGCACCACTTCGTGTTTGTTGTATTTCAAATGCCTTAGGGCCTCGAACAGTTTTTCGTCGTCGGTTTCGCTCTGGAACATATCGGTAAAGAGAAAGATCAGGCTACGCCGTTTGATTTTTTCCGCAATCAGATGTAAATAGGTATATGTTTCCGTACGTTGTGCTGGTTGGACCTCCAAATTGATTTCACCGAGTTTGGACAGAAGCATCCGATGATGCCGCTCGCTTCCTTTTTCGGGCGCATAGTAATCGTAGGCATCGGAGTAAACGCTCAGGCCCACGGCATCTCGCTGTCGTTTCAGCACGTTCATCAGGGCGGCAATGGCGAGTACGCCGAATCCGATTTTGTTCAGGTTATCTATGCCCAAGTTTTTTACCTCGGGATAGTACATCGAGGCCGAACTGTCCAATATCATGTGGCAGCGCAGGTTGGTCTCTTCTTCGTAGCGCTTTGTGTAGAGCTTGTCGGTCTTGGCGTACAGTTTCCAGTCGATATGCTTGGTGCTTTCGCCGTTGTTGTAAATTTTGTGCTCGGCGAATTCTGCGGAAAATCCATGAAAGGGACTTTTGTGGATGCCGCTAATAAAGCCCTCCACCACTTGGTTGGCCAAAAGTTCGAGGTTTTGGAAAAGGGAGGCTTTGTTTAATTCGGATTGGAGATTCACAACGCAAAGATAGAGGTTTTGAAGGATGTGGAAGCTACGTGGTCAGAAGCATCGAGCGGGATAAATTGATAGTGGACATCAAATTACCGGGAAAGTAGTATTCAGCATCGGTATTATCCGGATGCCGCGTTGCCTTTGGCCACAAAAAAAATCCCGCCGAAGCAGGATTTTTAGTTTCAAATTTACCTTGAAAGTAATGCGGACTATAGCGCCGCTTCGATAGCGTCGGTATAGGCTTTTTTCGGGGATACCCCTACTTGCCGGTTCACGATTTCGCCATCCTTGAAAATCAATACCGTGGGGATGTTCCTTACACCGTATTTGGCTGCATATTCTTGGTTGGCGTCGACGTCGAGTTTCCCTACAACGGCTTTGCCTTCGTAGTCGTTACTGACCTCATCGATGATGGGGCCGACCATTCGACAGGGGCCGCACCATGCCGCCCAAAAATCCACTACTACAGGTTTATCGCTTTTAAGGACTACTTCGTCAAAAGTGGCGTCCGTTATTTCTAATGCCATGATATTTACAATTTTAAATTATACAAACTTAGTCAATAATTTGCCTTTTTTCTTACTCGATAGGCATTCCTTTTGACTATAACGGTATCGACCTGCCCAATCAAGGGCTCAGCCATTCAATTCAACTTATAATGCACATCGTTTTCTTTCAAACTCAGCAACAACTCACTGGATATTTGTACTTTCTGCTTCCGACTTGACAGTTTGACCTTGATTTGCTGGTCCATTTCGTAGACTACAAAATTCAAAGGATGACTGCCTTTGTGCATGATCAAAGTATCCTTTAGTCGGTGAATGCCATCTTCTTTCAACTCGTCGATGTTCAGCTTAATGGTAAGTTTTTTGGCGTAGGTTTCCATCACCTCCTGCAACAGCTGAAAACTATTGTACTGCATCCTCGGGTCACCTTTTTTTCCGGTCTCGCGATTGGTCCATCCTTCCTTGACGAATACCTTTACGTACGCGAAGGAATTCATCATCAGAAAGTGTCGGAATTTCAGATATTCCTCCCCGAAAATTCGGAATTCATGGGAATCGGAGTAATCTTCCATGGTGAACATCGCCCACCCTTTTCCGTTTTTGGATACCCGGTGCTGTACATCGGTAATTACCCCGGCGAAGCAAAGTTCGCGATTGACGAAGTTTTCCAACTCATTGGCACAAGCTACATCGGCATTGCAAAAGGCATCGATTTCGGTCTTGAAATCGTCCAGCGGATGGCCGGATATATAAATCCCCACCACTTCCTTTTCCCGGCGCAGCTTCTCCATAGTGCCCCATTCCTCACAGGGCGGCACGGTGGGTTCGGGAATCTGCACTTCGCTGGCATCGCCGAACAGGCTGACCTGGGCGGAGTTTTCGTTTTCCTGGAACTTGGCGCCGTACTTGACCACTTTTTCCAAAAAGGTTACGCTGTCGCCCTCATCCTGAAAATATTGGGCACGGTGGGCGGCCGCAAAGGAGTCGAATCCACCGGCTACGGCAAGACTCTCGAAAGCCCTTTTATTGGCAGCGCGCAGATCGACCCGCTTGGCCATATCGAAGACGGATTTGAACGATCCGTCTTCCTTCCGGTTCGCCACAATGGTTTCCACGGCAGAACGGCCGACACCCTTGATAGCGCCCATCCCAAAACGGACGGCTCCCTGTTTATTGACCGCGAATTTGTAATAGGATTCGTTGACATCGGGGCCGAGCACTTCGAGGCCCATCCGCTTGCATTCCTCCATAAAAAAGGTCACCTGCTTGATGTCGTTCATGTTGTTCGACAGTACCGCCGCCATATATTCCGCGGGGTAATGCGCCTTTAGATATGCGGTCTGGTAAGCGATGTAGGCGTAGCAGGTGGAGTGACTTTTGTTAAAGGCATAGGCGGCAAAGGCTTCCCAGTCTTTCCAGATTTTTTCTAGGATGTCCTTCGGATGCCCGTTGGATGCGCCCCCTTCAAGGAACTTAGGCTTCATTTTCTGCAGGACGGCAAATATCTTTTTCCCCATCGCCTTTCGGAGGACGTCCGCCTCGCCCTTGGAAAATCCCGCCAGTTTTTGGGACAGTAGCATGACCTGCTCCTGATACACGGTGATACCGTAGGTCTCCTTAAGGTACTCTTCCATATCAGGAAGGTCGTAGGCGATTTCCTCGTCCCCGTGCTTACGTCGGATAAAACTGGGGATGTACTCCATCGGACCCGGGCGGTACAAGGCGTTCATGGCAATCAAATCATCGAAAACCGTTGGCTTTAGGTCTTTCATGTGCTTTTGCATGCCCGGGGATTCGTATTGGAAAATCCCGACTGTATCGCCGCGTTGAAAGAGCTCATACGTCGCCTCGTCATCGAGCGGAAAATCATCTGGCACTAGGTCGATGCCGTGCTTCGCCTTGACAATTTTGACGGTATCCTTGATTAAGGTCAAGGTTTTCAGTCCAAGAAAATCCATTTTCAGTAATCCCGCACTTTCCACGACGGAGTTATCGAACTGGGTCACATATAGGTCGGAGTCCTTAGCGGTGGCCACGGGAACGAAATTAGTGATGTCGTCGGGCGTAATAATGACCCCACAGGCGTGAATACCGGTATTTCGCAAAGATCCTTCCAGCACCCGGGCCATGTTGACGGTCTGGCCTTCAAGGTCGTCGGTCTCCGCTATGTTCAGCAGTTGGTTGACCTTCTCCAAATCATCGGGGCGGAATTTTTTGCGCAAATCGGCTTCCGATATCCCGAAAATCTTGCCGAGTTTGCTCATGGTGGGAATCAGCTTGGCGATCCGGTCGGCATCTCCCAAGGGCAGATCCAACACCCGGGCCGTATCCCGTATAGAGGATTTGGCCGCCATAGTTCCATACGTAATTATCTGAGCCACTTGGTTCGCGCCGTATTTTTTGATGACATAATCCATCACCCGGCCCCGGCCCTCATCATCAAAATCGATGTCAATATCGGGCATGGACACCCGATCAGGATTCAAGAACCGCTCAAAAAGCAAATCGTATTTCAGAGGGTCGATGTTGGTAATTTTCAAACAATACGCCACCACGGAACCGGCCGCTGAACCCCGTCCGGGACCTACGGAGACATCCATGTTCCGCGCCTCGCGTATAAAATCCTCCGTAATCAAAAAGTACCCAGGATAGCCGGA
>JBAUIP010000247.1:0-1595 GCA_049683055.1 Pricia sp. | reverse complement strand
CTATTGCAGAAGTATTATCAATTTTCTCCTTCTCGTCCTGCATCCTTTTTGAACTACTTGAAGATTTATTGGGCAAGTCAAACCATAAAAAAGCCCCTCAACTCTAGAAGAGGAAAGGGGCTTTGACGGAATTTCCGAAAATCTCTAAAACCGTACGGAAACCTTCCCCCGAACATAAAAGGGCGTCCCTGGGGTAAAGTGGATTTCCTCGAACGACTGGGGTTCTGCGAAAAGCCGGCTTTCAGTGGCGAATTGGGTCTCGTTCCATTCCGTGTCGAACAGGTTTTCTATGATTACTCCGAATGTCCAGTTGTTAAGGGAGTAGTTCAGGTTAAAATCGGACACAAAATAGCCTTCCGCAACGATGGAATCGTCTTCATTGGCCGGGCGGTCGTCGACATAGCGATAGCTCAGGCTTCCCGAAAAGTTGTGGATGTTGCGAAATGAGAGTCCCGCCGCCGAGGTCAGGTCGGGCGCTAAGGGGATAAAGTCCTCCCCATCGGGCTCTTCGGTGCTGCGGGCATGGGTATAGTTGACATCTCCATTGAGGTAGAGCCAATCCGTCAATTGATAGCGCAGTCCAAGGTCGATACCATAGCGTTGGGTTTTTCCGCTGGGTTCTACGATACCTGCATCGCCCACGTAAACGAATTCCTGCTCAAGGAATAAGTACCATAGGGCAGCGTTCACCGCCAGTTTGTCGGTGGGTTTGAAGATGGTGCCCAAATCGGCCCCATAGGCCAAAGGCAGAATATCTTCGGCCGTATCGGCAATGACCACCCGGGTGTCGTTGGAGTGGAAACCAATGCCGGTCTTTGCAAACAACTGAACATTGGCTGTAGGGGCGTAGATGACATTGAGCTTGGGACCCAGAAACAGCTTGTCCTGACTTTGGTTGTCGTAAGTTTCGGTGAGCTTGTTGACATAGTCGAACTTGAAATAGTCCAGTCGTAATCCGGGATTGATGGTCCACCTGTCTTTTTTGTAGGTAACATCGAAGTAGCCGTAGCCGTTGACCTCGTCGACATCACCGTAGGCAAGTCGTTCCAAAAGTTCGTCTCGGTTGGCGGTACGCGAAAGCTGCACGTCGTTGACATCATCGTAGCGGAAACCGATACCACCGTCAAATTTCAATTGCGAGTCATGGTCACCTACGTGCACCGACCGCTCGTAAACGGTTTCTGCACCGACGATGGTACGGTCCTCGAACTGACGGATTTGGTCGCCCCGAACCGGGTCTTCCAAAAAGAAGGTAAAGTTCGAGAACAGTTCAAAGTCGTATTTGGACACAAAAGCCTTGGAGCGTACCGACGAATGCTCGTCGAGCTGATTGGTGTGGTTGACCAAGACGTTGGTTCGGCTGGTCTGCCCACCCTCGGTATCGTCGATGGCCCCGAATCTGCCGATAAGGCCCTGATCGACCGCCCGTTGGGGAATCTGGCCCGATGCATCCCATTTGCTCTGAAAGTGCGAAAGCGTGATGCTCAGGTCTTGGTCCTCGCGATTATTGAAATTGTAACGCCCCATCAAATTGATACGATTGAAATTTTGGGGCGAGACAAAGGCACCGTCGGTAAGCAGTAGCTCCGAAGCCA
>JBAUIP010000246.1:0-2260 GCA_049683055.1 Pricia sp. | reverse complement strand
TCGAACAATTACGGACCCAAGCAGCATCCGGAGAAACTGATTCCCACCATCATCCGGAAGGCCTTATCCGGCGAAGCCATCCCCATCTACGGCGATGGAAAAAATGTACGGGATTGGCTCTATGTTTTGGACCATTGCAAGGGGATAGAGCGGGTGTTCAAGGAGGGAAAAGCTGGGGAAACCTACGCCATCGGAGGGGATAATGAACACAATAATCTTGAAATTGCTGGGAGAATATGCGCCATTTTGGATGAAATGCATCCCAAAAAAATAGGAAGCTATAAAGAACAGATCAGTTTCGTAAAAGACCGTTTAGGCCACGACCGCCGCTATGCCATCGACGCCTCAAAGATTAAAAACGAACTCGGTTGGAAGTCAGAAACCAATTTCGAAACGGGACTTCAAAAGACAGTTTCATGGTATTTGGCAAAATCACAATAACCTGACATGAAAGGAATCGTACTGGCAGGAGGCTCTGGAACCCGATTGCATCCGCTGACTTTAGCGGTGAGCAAGCAGCTGATGCCCATCTATGATAAGCCGATGATCTATTATCCGCTGGCCACCTTGATGTCCGCCGGAATCCGGGAAATCCTGATTATCACCACTCCGCACGACCTTCCGCTATTTCAAAAATTGTTGGGGGATGGCAATCAATTGGGTTGCACCTTTGAGTACGCGGTGCAAGAGCATCCCAACGGTCTGGCCGAGGCTTTCATAATTGGCGAAACCTTTATTGGAAAAGAAAAGGTGGCATTGATCCTAGGGGATAATATCTTCTACGGTTCGGGATTGGAAAAACTTCTCCAAGAAAACAACGACCCTGACGGTGGGGTCATTTACGGCTATCACGTTCAAAACCCCACCCGTTATGGAGTAGTGGACTTCGACGACGATGGCCGGGTCTTATCCATCGAGGAGAAACCCAAAAATCCTAAATCAAACTTCGCGGTTCCCGGAATCTATTTTTTCGATAACGACGTCATTGAAATAGCTAAAAATATAGAGCCGAGTCCAAGAGGGGAGCTGGAAATTACCGATGTAATCAAGGTCTATTTGAAACAAGACAAACTGCAGGTCAGTATACTCGACCGCGGAACAGCATGGCTGGATACAGGAACATTCGGTTCCCTGATGCAAGCCTCTCAGTTCGTCGAGGTCATCGAGGAACGGCAGGGCCTAAAAATCGGCGCGATGGAAGAAGTGGCTTACACCATGGGCTATATCAATAGGGCCCAGTTGAAAAAGTTGGCCAAGCCCCTGCTGAAAAGTGGGTATGGGGAATATTTGTTGCAGCTATAAAACTTAATTTGAATTACCAGTGCAGATAACCGAGACTCCATTAAAAGGCTGTTTTGTTCTAGAACCCAGAATCTTTAAAGATGAACGGGGCCTTTTCTATGAAACATATCAAAGAGAGCGATTTCGGGAAGCCATTGGAAAAGACATCGATTTTGTACAAGATAACCATTCCGTATCCAAAATGGGAGTCTTGCGTGGCCTGCATCTGCAGACTGGCGAACACGCCCAGTCCAAGTTGGTCAGGGTGGCCCAAGGGGAAGTCTTGGATGTTATCGTCGATTTTAGAAAGGATAGTCCCACTTTCGGTGAGCATTACAAGACCCGATTATCCGACAAAAATAGCAAAATTCTTTTCATACCGAAAGGTATGGCACATGGTTTCCTTACCTTGAGCGAGCAGGCCGTTTTCACCTACAAATGCGATGCCTATTACCATCCAACCTCCGAAAGCGGCATCCTATACTCGGATGAAACCTTGAATATCGACTGGGAATATCCCCGAGAACTGCTTATTTTATCCGAAAAGGATAAAAAGCTGCCCGCCCTAAAAGAGCTCTACCCATGACTCGAGTTTTAGTGACCGGTTCGAACGGACAGTTGGGTAAGAGTGTCCAAAAAATAGCTCCGAACTATCCTAAACTGAATTTCGCGTTCAAAAATTCAGGGGATATGGACATCACGGATGCCTCTAGTGTAAAACAGATTTTTGCGAAAAGCGAATATCAATATTGCATCAACTGCGCCGCCTACACCAACGTCGAAAAAGCGGAGAGCGAGCCAAAAAAAGCTTTTGCGGTCAATGCCGAGGGCGTCAAAAATCTGGCAACCACCTGTAGGGAACACGGAGCAATACTCATCCACATTTCCACCGATTACGTCTTTGACGGCGAGAAGACCGCACCGTATACGATTCATGACAAACCCAACCCCATAAACGTCTACGGCGCGTCGAAACTAA
>JBAUIP010000245.1:0-3627 GCA_049683055.1 Pricia sp. | reverse complement strand
AATCACTTGTTAAAACCAGAAGGAGACTAGATTGAAATTAACTTAATATTAACACACCTATTTTAGCTTGACCTACAAAACAGCCGTGAATTGCTTAATTTTGAATAAAAAGAAAAGTATGCTATTTAAAAGAACGGATATTGAGGAAAAACTCATCCGCCTAAAGCGGAAGGAGGATTCTTCGGAGGCCATGCTGGAGCAGGTGCAGCGGATACTTGATGTCGATGCCGATTGGCGTCAACGTATCGAGGAAAACCTTGGCGGAGGTAAGGACAGGGTGCAGAACGACTTCGATTTCGACCTGTTGGAAACCGACAATATTTATCATATCGACCAAATCAGGAACATCTGTATCGACTATCGGCTACGTTTTTTGAACTCCAAATATTTTAAGGGAGAGATTCCGGCCGAGGCGATTTCGAAAATCAAGCAAATCGAACGCGAACATGACCTCGAGGTGCAGGGTTTTAAAATCATCGCCCCATCAAAATTATTCAAATTAGAGGACAAAGATGACCCCTTGCTCTTCGCTCCTATCGGAAACGACTACTTTTATCTGATTCACAAATGGGGCAATGATCTGCATCCTCTGCGCAAGTTGTTGATGTGGCCGTTCAAGAACATCATCAACCTCACAGTACTGGTTTTGGCGGTGAGTTATCTGATTACCATGATGGTTCCCCAAGGACTGTTCTCCAAGAGCAATGCCAGTGCGGAATTCTGGATCATCTATTTTTTCATGTTCAAATCCATCGCCTCAGTAGTGATTTTCTATGGATTCGCGCTCGGAAAGAATTTTAATCCCGCTATTTGGAACAGCAAGTATTTTAATGCTTGATAGCTAGGAAATAATAGATGAAAAGGCATCCTACAAAAAAAGGATGCCTTTTGCTTTTGGTGAACCCCAGATTTTAAAAGAAAGGTGCACTTTGCTTTGTTTGGAAACACGTCTCTTTGAGAGAAATCGAATCCTTTTTATCAGGATAAAGCCCTAATTATCTAAGACCTCATCTCATTTAGTATAAATGCTAAGAGGAACCCCGTCCAAATCAATATTGCCTGCGAAAGCGGGCTCGGGAATGGGTTTTATCCGTAAAATTCCTCCTCTGTCGGTTCCACCGGACTTTTTGTATCCGACCAGCATAAGATTGTTCGCCTCGTCATATTGAACTACGGTAGTATTTTCAATCTCGAATTCGAACTCCCGTTGTGCCTCGGTCAAAAAATTCTCATAGGCGTACAAAACGGAGGAATTCGCATCGAAATCATAGACTGCGGGTATACGCTCATAAATGCTATGGACGCCTGACACCCTGGCGTAGTACATTTTTCCGCTGCTGTCAAAGTGCCGCAAAGACGAGCCGATAAATTTAGGGTCGGCGTCTGTAGGATAGTTGGTGAACTCAAAATCCAAAGTCTGGCTATTGTAGGTGGTGTGAAGGTCTTCGTATCCTACGATAATATCATCGTTGGGATTCTTGAAAATACCCAAGGCGTCAAGCTTTAAATTTTCGGTGAACAACGTGTTCTCGGCTTCCGCGTCGATAATAATCATTTTATGCTCGCCTGTAACCTCCTCGTCCAAGGTGAAGACGAACAGGCGGTTTTTGGCGAAAACGAGGTCAATCGGCTCGAACTCAAGTTCCAGGTCGACGGAAACCTCCTCGGTCCCTGACATATCTACGGCCCGAACGAAATAAGTATCGGCTTCCTGTTCTAAAGTGTAGGCAATGTAAACCTTGTTGCCACCTTTGGTGATGGCGTTCGCGGTCAGGGTGCAGGCACCCAAGTCGGCAAAAACATCCACGCTTTGGGAAGAATCGCTATTGAAATCATGAACGGTCACCGTTCCGCTACAGTCGGACTTTTTTTGGTAAAGGGTCAATGCCTTGTCCTCTTCAAACAGCAGTTGGGGCTCGGCGGTACTTTGAAATCCGCTTTCGACCTTGGAGATAGTAAGGGTTTCGGCGTCGGAATCGAGGAGCGTGGCGGTCAATTGACCATTTTTCTTGGCAACGACGGTGTACGAAGCTTCAACTTCTTGCTCGTCTTTGCCTTCTTCGGTTATGGCATCTTCGGATTTGCTACATCCTATGGCAAATACTAAAATTAGGGCATAGAAAAAAGGATAGGTTTTCATAATGTCAAGGTTTGGATTTAACAAAATGAACTTCCGTATTGCTGTTGACCTTCTGCCCAGTTCTAATGATTTTGGTAGTCGGCAAATGGTCGAATCCAGTTTGGTTTGGAGTTCAACGTTAAACGGGCTCCGCGTACATTTTTTCGCGTTGCTGCCGCAATGTCTTGTCAGACATGTACTCTTCGAACGTTAAATACCTGTCAATATTGCCTTTAGGGGTCAATTCTACGATACGATCGGCAACGGTATGTGCGAATTCATGGTCGTGGGTAGTGAGCAGCACGGTGCCCTTGAAGTTTTTTAGGGAATTGTTGAAAGCGGTGATACTTTCGAGATCTAGGTGGTTGGTCGGCTCATCGAGCATCAATACGTTGGCCCGCATCATCATCATACGGCTGAGCATACAGCGCACTTTTTCGCCTCCGGAAAGCACCGAACATTTTTTGAGCGCTTCCTCCCCACTGAAAAGCATTTTTCCCAAGAAGCCCCTGATATAAACCTCCTCGCGCTCTTCCTCGGTCTTGGCCCATTGTCTTAGCCAATCCACCAAACTGTTGTTCGAGGTGAAAAAATCGGAATTATCGGCCGGAAGGTAGGATTGGTTGGTGGTGATGCCCCACTGGAACTGGCCGGCATCGGGTTTCTTGTTTCCGTTGAGAATCTCGTAGAAAGCGGTCGTGGCCCGGGAATCCTTGGAGATAACGGCCACCTTGTCCCCTTTCGCCAAGTTCAGGTGGACGTTCTCAAACAGCGGCTCACCGTCTTCCGTTGAAGCGGCCAGCTTGTCAATGTTCAGGATCTGATCACCCGCTTCCCGTTCCCGCTCGAAGATGATGGCAGGATAGCGACGGCTGGAGGGCTTGATATCGTCGACCTTTAATTTGGATAGCATTTTCTTTCGCGAGGTGGCCTGCTTGCTCTTGGCGACATTGGCGCTGAACCGGGCAATGAACTCCTGCAATTCCTTAGCCTTTTCCTCGGCCTTTTTGTTCTGCTGGGCGCGCTGGCGGGCAGCCAGTTGGCTGCTTTCGTACCAAAATGTATAATTGCCGGAGAAAAGGTTCATTTTTCCGAAGTCGATATCCGCGATGTGGGTACAGACGGAATCCAAGAAGTGTCGATCGTGGGAAACCACGATGACGGTATTTTCGTAATTGGCCAAGAAATTCTCCAACCAATTGATGGTCTCATAGTCCAAATCGTTGGTAGGTTCATCCATGATCAGCACATCGGGACTGCCGAAAAGGGCCTGCGCCAAAAGCACCCGCACCTTTAATTTGGAATCCATTTCGGCCATGGTGGTATGGTGCATCTCTTCGGGAATACCCAAATTGGACAGCAGGGCGGCGGCATTGCTCTCGGCGTTCCACCCGTCCATTTCCTCAAATTCCACTTGCAGTTCCCCTATTTTATCGGCGTTCTCGTCGCTATAGTCCGCATACAGTGCATCGATCTGCTGCTTGATGGTGAATAAAGGTTTATTGCCC
>JBAUIP010000244.1:0-3176 GCA_049683055.1 Pricia sp. | reverse complement strand
TCGGGCCTTTTTCATTTTTTTCGCCCTCTTCTTGACGTCTTCAGGATGCACTTTTTCGACCATATCGGTCTCCGATACTATCTTGTTGCCCCGAATTTCGAAAAGTCGGTTCAGGGCCTTGTTCGGCGCGATGCGGTCCTTCGCGTAGTCGTATTCGAAAACGATCAGATTGGTCGCTTCGAGCGCCGATTCGAGCTTCATCTGGTTTTCCCTTAGCTCGGTAATTTCTTGTGCCAGATACAGAATTTTGGTGCCCTCGTCTTCGGAGATGGTAATGGGAACCGTCTGTACCTCGTAATATCGGCCTTCGTAGAATACTTCGATCTGTCCCGATTTGCCTTTGAGGGTGGCCTGGCATAGTTTTCGGAGCCGTTCGGCCTCTTTTTTTGATGGATGGATATTGGGCATCGATCTGCCGATCATTTCTTCGGCTTGTAGAACGGAGTTTTCGAAGATTTTGCCGGCTACGTACTCGATTTTGAAATCTTGGTTGAGGATGCCCACCGATCCGTTCGGGATGTTTTCCGCAATGGTACGGTAGATGAGTTCGTTGCGCTCGCTGACGGTCTTTTCTGCCTGTAGTTCCTTCTCCTTGGCTACCAAGGCCTCGTTGGCCAAGCGCATTTCATGGTTGGCGGTATTGAGCTCTTCGTTAGCGGACTGCAGTTCTTCGTTGCTGGTTTCCAGTTCTTCGTTGCTCGATTTCAGTTCTTCGTTGGCGGACTGCAGTTCTTCGTTGATGGACTGCAACTCTTCGTTGGTAGCCTCGAGTTCTTCGGTAAAAATCTGTAGGTGTTCTTTGGTGGATTCGAGCTCTTCTTCAAGTTCTTTAATGCGCAGATCGACAAAATCTTCGGTTTCTAGCTTTTTTTGAAGGTCGAGCATTTTCTCGCCGGGTTCCACCTTTTGGAAAATGACCATATAGAACTGTTCTTCGCCCACGGTGTAGATAAGCGGTGCGATACGAACTTTTACGAAACGGTCGCTGTCGTAGAGCTCGAACTTGACCGAGTGGCTCAAATGGGGCACCCCGGTCTTTTTGACCTGGGCCATCTGCGCCTTCAGAACGGTCACTAGTTCGGGATTGGCCATCTTGTACAGATTGGCGTTCATGGTACCTTGGCTGATTTCGAGGTAAAGCCTTAGGCTACCATGTACTTCCTTGATTTCGGCGTGGCCGTTGACGATGACAAACGGATGTTCGAACTTATAATAGAGCGTTTCCTTGGCAACATCGACGATGCCCATATTACGCGTTTTATGCTGGCTGCCATTAGTGTCTTTGTGTGACTTGTGGTTCTTGAAACGCGAAAAACGCAATTGGTAATTCAGGGCCGCGTCCGCCTTGCGAAAAATCTTGTGTTTGTCATGTTTGGTGAAAAGTTCGCCCGCGACACCTACACTTTCCGATTTGCCTAAAAACAGAAGTCCTTTGGGTCTGAGGGAGTAGTGAAAAATCTGAAAAGCCTGCTTTTGAAGTTCGTTGTTGAAATAGATCAACAGGTTTCGGCAGACAATCAGGTCCAATTTGACGAAGGGCGGGTCGTGGGTAATATCATGCCGTGCGAACAGGGTATGCTGTTTGATTTCTTTACTGATCTCGAAATGGTCGTCTTTTCTTTTTTCGAAGTATCGGGATTTCAATTCCGATGGGATGTTCTCCAGACTTTCCTTTTTATAGACACCCTTTCGCCCAAAATTCAATGCCTTCTCGTCAATGTCGGATGCAAAAATCTGGATTTGGTGCTGGTTGATTGCGGTACCCAATAGTTCGTGCAAAAGAATTCCGACAGAATAGGGTTCCTCTCCCGTAGCGCATCCCACGCTCCAAATTCGGATGCTGTCTCCGGGATTCTTGTCCTCCAGCAAGATTTCCAAATGCTTTTTTAGGCCATCGTAGGCCTCGGTATCCCTAAAGAATTCGGTGACCCCGATAAGCACGGTCTCGAAAAGCACGTCGAGTTCGCGGGGGGAGTTTTTGATCATTTCATAGTAATCGACCAAGGAATTCAGTTTCAGATTGGTCATACGATAGCTGATTCGTCGCATGATGGTGTTCGGCTTGTACTGCGAAAAATCGGTGCCGGAGCGTTTTTCCAACAGCTCGAAAATGGCGTCCATGCTCTTTTTCTTCGGGGGACTCTGGGCGATGGTGTTGCTATTGCTGATGTACTGCTTGATTTCCTCGTACATGCGTTCTGCCGGAAGGGTCAGGTCGATATCGTCGGTCTTGATGGCCGACTTGGGCATGTCTTTATGCTCCGCGGTTTCGGGCAATTGGGCGATGGTCAGACCGTTATGTCGCTTGATGGCCTTAATGCCTTCGGAACCGTCACTCCCGAAACCGGATAAAATAATGCCGACGGCCTTGCGACTTTTGCTCTGGGCCAAGGTGGTCAGGAAATTATCGATCGAGGGGGCGGAGGAGTATTTTTGGGGCAGCGGCTCGAGCACCAATTTAGTATGCTCGACATGGATGTTACTGTTCTGGGGCGTGACATAAATGTGCCGCGCTTCCATATACATATTATTCTCGGCTGTTACGACCGGCCACTTACAACGTTTGCCCAAGATCGAGGTCAGCTCGCTTTTGTAATCGGGACTCAAGTGCATCACGATGACCACGCTACAATCGACGTCAATACCATTGAAACTGCTCAGAAACTTTGAGATGGCATCGAGTCCCCCGGCGGAGGCACCGACGCCAACGATAAATAGGTCGTCCGCCCTTTGTGCCTTCCCGGTTTTGTTTTGGGTGTTTTTAGTTTGCGTTCGGGCCTTGCCCTTGCCTTTGCCGGTCTGCCCGGTACTTTTCTGGTCTTTCTCGGTACTTTCCTTGGTCATTTTGGTGGGGTTAATCCTGTAATTGTAAAATATTCCTCAGTTTTTCGACATGTTCGGAAACCTCATCGGCTTTGTCCCGATACGATTCCGCCAACGATTTAGGTCCTTTTTCGAGATAATCCTTGGCCAACCGCTCGAGCAAGGTTTTCTTTTCTTCCAAGGTCCTCATTGATATCCAGAGCGCTTCTTCCAAGGCCTGGTTTTGGCTGGCGAGCAGGGCTTGTTCCGAAAAGGCATGGCCTACGTGGCAGCGGTACCGTTGAACGGCGGAATTCTCTATTTTCCAAAGCGGACCGCCGCAGGAAGAGCAGCTAATCGGCACCTGATGGCCC
>JBAUIP010000243.1:0-3591 GCA_049683055.1 Pricia sp. | reverse complement strand
CAATTATGATGGATAATAGGAGTTCAGACTCCTGCGGTAAATTTCTAATCAACTATCAGGCTTGATTTACTGTTCGTTCAAGATGATACGCCGTTCATAATCCTTACCATCTGCTTTGATCCTCAATAGATAAAGGCCATTCGGAAAGGATGCCAAGTCGAGGTTTCCGTTTGAATCGCTGACTTTGGAATCTAATACTAGCTGCCCCTGTAAATCGTAAACTTTCACTTGTATGTTTTCAGCTCCCGGAATATCAATTTTTGCATTTCCGTTGCTGGGATTGGGATATATGATAAGCACTTGGTCCTGCTTTTCGACAACTGTATTTCTTTCGGAAAGACCCGACTGTTGTCCAGAATTTATGATTTCCGTCTGCCACCAATTCAGTCTCACCCTTCCTTTCTTACTAATTAGTTTTAACGAATATTCGCCTGCATCAAGCTCCTCGGTCGCACTGATTTCCTGCCAATCCGAACCACTTTTTTTAACTTTTTTCACCTTTATCTTGTGCAGCTTTTTACCATTAAGTTGCAGGCTTAGCTCGGCTTTTTCATCAAAACCCTGTACCCTGTAGGTGAAGTTGAAAACACCATTTTCCGTAACAACAACCGGATAGCCTACGAACGCGCCATCAGAAAGAAAACTTATTGCTTCGGTGCCATCGGAATCTAAAGCTGGTAGTACTTCCATCGTGCCTCCCTGTTCCTCAAAATCTTCGCCTTCTATTCTACCGGGTAGCTGTAGTTGAGGTTTCGATACCGTAATTGAAGTAGTGATTTCGGCCGTAGCCCCATCATCATCTGTCGCTATCGCTTTTAAGGTGTAGTTACCTACACCTAGATTTCTAAGTGCGGCATCGGAACTTTGGTTATTGTCGTTCCATGCATAGGGTGCCGCACCCTCGGAGCGGATAAACGTGTAGCCCAAATAGAGGTCGATGTTCGCTATGTTGCCGTCCGAATCCTCGGCATCTACTACAACGGTAAGTCCGCCATCTTCCTCAAGTTCCGTCCCCGGCAACAAGGATTCAAAACTCAATGTTGGGGGAACATTGGGTGCCGTAACTGAAATGGATATGCTGATTTCATAGGTATCACCTTGATTATCCGTTGCAATTGCCCGTAATAGATAGGTTCCGATGGCCAAGTCTCTAAGTGCGGCATCGGAACTTTGGTTGTTGTCGTTCCATGCATATGGGGCGCCGCCTTCCGTTCTTATAAACGCATCGTTGAGATATAGATCTATTTTGGCAATTCCTATATTGGAGTTCGTCCTGCCCACGATTACCGTCACTCCACCGCCCTCTTCAAGTTCAGTTTCCGGTAAAGGGCTTTCAAACGCAATAGGAGCCGTTGCGATTTGATCGTCTACCGTAATCAAAGTGCCGATATCATATAGTTCTCCTTGATTATCCGTCGCGACCGCCCGAAGAAAGTGTCTTCCGACTGTCATGTTATTTAGCGCGGCATCAGAACTTTGGTTATTGTCGTTCCAAGCATAGGGTGCCCCGCCTTCCGAACGAATAAATGTTCCATCTAGATAAAGGTCTACTTTGGATATACTTATATCTGGAGTAGCTTTTTCCACGAAAACCGTTAGGCCTTCGCCCTTTTTTAATTCCGTTCCGGGCTGAAGGTTGAATTTGATGGTAGACACCGCATCTGGATCATCGACATAGATAGTAGTAGTCAACTCTGTAGTTTCTCCTCCATTGTAAGTGGCCACTGCGCGAAGCTCGTACGTGCCGCCGGCCAGATTTCGAAGGGCGGCGTCAGAGCTTTGGTTGTTATCGTTCCAAGCGTATGGTGCGCCACCCTCTGATCTAATGAACGTGTCACCTAAATAGAGGTCTATGTTCGAGATTTGTGTATCTGGTTCTATGGGCGCAACGATTACGGTAAGGCCTTCCCCTTCTTTCAAATAGGTTCCCGGTAGAAGTGATTCAAATGTGATGACGGGTATCGCACTCGGGTCGAAAACGGTCAATTGGGTGGTTATTTCCGAGGTAGCACCATCCGCATTGAAGGCAATTGCTTTTAGCGAATAATTTCCTATTTCAATATTCTCCAGTGGATTTTCCTGTCCCTCGGCGTTCCATGAAAACGGGGCAGCATTGACCGAAGAGACAAACGTATCGTTCAGGTACAAATCTATCTTCGACACTTCATCGGCATTGGACGGGGCGACCTTGACTATTAGGCGCTCCTCGATTTCAATTTCGGCACCTAGCAGCGGTGATTCGAAACTGATTTCAGGTCCACCGTTGTACGTAATATCGGATGCGAACCCTTTATTCTGGATATTTCCATCGGCACTGCTGAGAATCAGGTTGTCACCGAAATACAGATCTTCGATGGTGACGTTGGTAATACGATTATCGATATTCTCGCCCCAAAAATAAGCATCGTTGGGTGCCAGGTCGTTGAATTTTATCCTGGTAATCTCGATGTCGCTTATACTACCTAGACCCACTTCGTACGAAGAGCTGGGCTGTTGTATGATTTCCATTCGGAAAGGACTATCGATATAGGTTCCCTTTCTGATATTCTGCGGACTACCGGTCATTTTATCCACCGTCCAATCCACAAAATGGATATCGTACCAATTCCCGTTACCATACCAATGGTCAATGTTGAACGCCCTTTCGCAGTCGAGTACATCGATGTTCTTTACGGTCACATTATAAATATCGTCCTCGGCCTGCATTCCCACTTTAAAACCGGAGGATATACCGGAACGCATCACCACGTCATCATAGGTAATATTATAGGCGGCATCGCCGGGGTCCGCTTTTGGGAAGTTCTGTGTTTTTACACATGCCGCATCGTCGGCGGTAGAAATAAAACAATGTTCTACATTGATATCGTGACCTCCGATTACGTTGATACCATCGTTCCAGCCCCATTGCATTTCGTTGATGATCTTGATGTTTTTGGCCAGAATATTGTTTGATCCTTCGGTGAAGGTTAGCGTCCATGCCGAACTTTCGACCAATAAAACCCCGTCGATGAAAGCGTTTTGGGTATTTTCCAACTGAATGGGGCCAATTCTAAAAGTTCCGGTTTCATCGGTGGGTTCATAATCGTTCAACTGAACCCCACGGCAATCGATACTGCCCCGCCCGTAGACCTTTACGTTCGAAGCGTCTACTGCTTTGATGATGTGTTTTGGGTTGGTGTTGAAATAGGATGATTTGTTAAGTGTCGCCCTGAGAACCGCACCGCCTTGCAAATAAATTTCCACATCGTCTTTTAGTGCTAGGGAACCTGTTTGATACACTCCTTCCGGTACGTAGACAATTCCTCCTCCATTGGAGGACGCGTCATCTATCGCCTGTTGGATGGTCGAGGTTACTTCCGTTTCGCCGGAATTATCCGCAGTATAGGGTGAAGCTCCTATATTATAAATATTCGTGCCCGTAGACGCCGGTATGTCCGTTTCCATGGGGTCGACCAGTATATAAAGTAAGGTGCGTTGATTGATCTTGATTTCAAGATAGCGCGACCCATCCAAGTTGAATTGCAGTTTTGTGCCGTTTATCGTTCCTGTTATCCCGTAAGAACTGGGGCGAATACTATAATCGGTTATGGC
>JBAUIP010000242.1:0-4606 GCA_049683055.1 Pricia sp. | reverse complement strand
AAATATCGGCGTATATGTGTGAGAAAAGGCTTCCGGGAGGAAAATGGTTTGGGGCTGCATCGCTATCGCGTAGGTTGGTATAAATCAACGTAAAATCCGTAATGTTTCCCTTCTTATCGTTAATCGGCGCAAAATGGAATATCTCATCGTCCGATTTTTGAAGTATGGTATCGAGCAAGGTTCCGCTAATATTGTAATGACTCAGGGCTAATGGTTTATGGGTGGTTTCCATTGAATGTGGTGGTTTGGTCAGTGGTTAATATTGGAATTCAGGTTTGCGATAGATTTCTTTTTTTCATGATATTTTTTACCATAGACCAAAAAATACGTGATGTACTAGTGTCTTTCGAAGTTAGCTCCGCCAAGACCATCATATTGTTTTCGAACTGTTTGATCTCGCCCATATGACCCTTTATTTGGTCGTATTCCGCGTAGGCCATATTCCAATCGGAGAAGTGTATATCCCCTTTAGACCCGTCCAGAAGCAAGGTGACATCGTAGTGTCTTGGATCTTGCTTAATGCTTTCAAACAGCTTTTTTACAAGACTTTTTTCGCCTTCCAGAATCTGTACGAACTCTTCGTTGTGGTAGAGGAGGCAACCTGTTATGCCATGCCGGGCATTGAATTTTCTTGCCGTTTGCAGGATGTCGGAAATATCATCTTGGGACAGGCCGGGGATGGCTTTGGAACAGTAGGTAAGTTCAAAAACAGGATGCTCGGGCGTGTGGTGGCTCTTTTGTATGTTCATGGGGGTAAAGATCGAATACCTTAAATAGCATTTTTCGAAAGGGGACAGGAAAAAAATAGCATTCATTGCCCCAAAAATTCCAGCTTTCAGAAGTGCTACTAATTTTTACAAAGTCTAAAGTTAGGGAATTTCCATTTAACGGATAATTTTGGATGTCGTTCATTACCGACCGACCAATCCATCTCCAGTTGAGCTACGACAAAATTATTGCTATGAAGATGTTCTCAAAATACTTAGTATCAGGATAACGATAAAAATACTTTGAAAAGTAATTTCATTTCCCCGCTTTTGTTCAAAATACGATGGTGGCTTATGATTCGATGTTATTGGTCAGTTTTGGAAAAAGGGAAGCTGGGAAGGTAGACTTATAGAGAATCTCATCTGGAGGATGCTTATCTAAAGGATGTTCATTCGTGTCCCTCCCAAATCAATGCCGCCGCACCGCAAATGGCCGCGATCTTGCCCGACATACCGGACTGCAATAGTTTTACCTTGCCTTTGTACACTTTCAACAAATAATCCTCAAAATAGGTTTCCAGCGGTTCCAAGATCCATTTGCCGCAATGGACGAGGCCGCCCTTTAAAAAGAATGCCTCCGGTCGAGTGAATGCAGTAAAGTTCGCCAAGGCCAAGGCCTTAGCTACGGGTCGAAAAATCAGGATACGGAATTTATCGAGCAATCAAATTCTGTTGACTTTTCTTCACATTTCTTCCATCGAAAACGGCTGTCCCGTACTCTGCAATGCAGAAAACCATAGCTCCCCCTCCAAATCGATTTTCTTTCTCCGTCCGGTTACCTCAGCAATGGGCAAATGTACAAATTGGTGGTTGACCCGGCCAATTACGGCATCGGTCTTTCCTGCCATGCCGGCATGTACGGCATTATAGGCCAAAATATTACAAAATAGCGCATCGTTGGCGTTCGCCGGGGCACTTCGGATAATATAACTGGGGTCGATATATTTTATGGTCACCCTTTCGGAAACGGATTCGAAATGTTCCTTGATTTTGTTCTTGAGCAAAAGCCCTATATCTTGGTGCTGAAGGTTGCCCGATGCATCGGTTACTGCCTTCCCGTCGGCTTGGAACAAATGCTGCCCCGCACCTTCGGCGACTACGATGACCGCATGCTGCTTTAGTTGCAGCCTCTTTCTCAAAGCTTCCAAAAAACCGTTTTCGCCGTGCAAGTCGAACTTCATTTCCGGTACCAGTACAAAATTGACCACGGGCATGGAGATGGCGGCGGAGGCTGCAATAAAACCGCTGTCCCTTCCCATCAATTTTATAATTGATACCCCATTATAAGCGCCCGCTGCCTCGTTGTGGGCATCCCTAATGATCGGGGTGGCCACATCGAAGGCGGTCTGAAAACCGAAAGATTTATCGATCAGATCGATATCGTTATCTATGGTTTTGGGAATTCCGATGACCGCCATTTCAATACCACGCTTTTCGACTTCCATAGCAATAGCATGGGCGCCTTTCAAGGTACCGTCACCACCGATGGCAAAGAGTATGTTAATGTCATTTTTTACAAGGGTGTCCACCATTTCCGGTACGCTTTGGGCGCCCCGTGAAGACCCTAAAATCGTGCCGCCGAATTGATTGATGTTCCTTACCTTGTCCGGGGTAAGCTCTATAAAACCATGTTGGTATGCGGGAATCAGGCCCTCAAATCCATAAGGAACGCCCAAAATTTTTCCGACACTATAGAAATAATGAAGGGCCATAACCGTACTTCTAATGACATTATTAATGCCGGGACAGAGACCGCCACACGTAACGATGGCAGCCGTCGTACTTTTCGGTTCGAAGAATATTCTTTCCCGTGGCCCGGCTTTCTCCAAACAGTTTGGTCGTTTGTTTTCGTCGATACATCTTTCAAAAGCCGTCAACGAAACATCACAAAGTACCTGTTCATTTTCATCGACAAAATTGGTCAGCTTGTCTCCCTTTGTACTACTAAGGCCAATGGGCGATGAAATGACGGCACGACCGAGCGATTGTATGTCAAAGTTTTTTTCCGGATTCATATTTTGCAAAATTACATTTATTTGGGAGGCTTGATGTACTACTCTATCACGACTAAATTAGTACAATATGGTCGGCAGTTCAAGATTTTTGTATGACCGTGCCGAAGAAATCGGCCCCCAAATCGATGATTGCCGAGGTGGTGGCAAGCTTATCCCGTCTCTCTGAATGAAAACCTTGCAAACCTGATGAAAGTCATGTTCCTCAAAACCGGAAAAAATTATTTTTGGAATCAAGGCAGGTTCCAAAAAATAGATAAAACGGAGCAAGTCATGGCGGAAACAATCAAAAATATGGTAACTGAGCAATGTTTACAGCTTCTCGGCACTAACTACATCCGCATCAACTTTACGGATATTGTGGAAAATATAGGAAGCCGTAGTTCTCAACCTCCCGAATATTTCGGAACTTCTAAAGAAGCGTATCAGGGACAAGGATGCCCTGCGCGAAAAGTTGAAGTAAGGCATCCCCTTTGGTCAACTCGACGGTAAACTTTACTTTTCCGGCTTCATCTTTTCATAGATGTCAATATATTTTTCATCCAGCTCGGTGGAGTCTTTGTATTTTTTTCTAAGCTCGGTAAGCTTTGCTTTGAGTTCTTCGACAATCTCGGCGTATTCCGGGTCGTGGTAGACATTATTTAGTTCTTGGGGGTCTTTCTGTCTGTCATACAATTCCCATTCGTCTACGTCGTAGTAAAAATGGGCCAGCTTGTAGTCCTTGGTCACGACGCCGTAATGGCGTTTTACCATATGTACACTGGGATATTCATAGTAATGGTAGTACACCGCCTCCCTGTCCCACTTCTCTTTTTCTCCGCTTAACAAGGGCATCAAGCTTTTGCCCTGCATGTCATCGGGAGCATCTATTCCGGCGGCTTCTAGAAGGGTTTGGGCAAAATCGAGGTTCTGTACCATTTCATTTTCTACACTTCCCGCTTTTATTTTACCGGGCCAGCGAACAAGGAGTGGTGTCTTAAAGGACTCATCATAGATAAAGCGCTTATCGAACCAGCCGTGTTCCCCCAAGTAAAATCCTTGATCGGAAGTGTAAACAACAATCGTATTCTCGGCCAACCCACTTTCTTCCAAATAGTCCAGGACCCTACCTACATTATCATCTACCGAGGATATACACGCTAAATAGTCCTGCATGTAACGTTGGTATTTCCATCGCATTTTTTCCTCCCCGGTCATTGTTGGCCAATTTTCTTCAAAATCGGCATTGATCTTATCCAAAACTTCATCGTACTTGGCCTTTTGTTCTACATTGGCCCGGCCATAGGGGCCGTAAAAACTATTTTCGAACTCTTCTACCTTTGGAGTCACCTTATCCCCCATTTTTTCGATCAATTCGGGTCTGATCTTGCTATCGTGACTGTACATCATGTGGGTCAGGATGTTCATCTCCGCCGTCTTTGCAGCGGTACCCCGGTTTTCATAATCGTCAAACAAGGTTTCGGGTTCGGGGAATGTTTTCTTGGTGAACTCCGCGAACTTTTCGGGGGTAGGCCACCATGGTCTGTGGGGCGCCTTGTGTAGGTACATCATCATAAAGGGTCGGTCTTCATCCCGTTCATCCTTGAGCCAGTTGAGGGTCAGATCGGTGATAATGTCGGTAACATATCCGGTTATGGTGGTATCCCCACGGGATGTTATGAAATCCGGATTGATGTAGAACCCCTGCCCGGGCAGGATCGTAAAGTCATCCACTCCTTTGGGGTTGTTACCGAAATGCAACTTGCCGAACATGGCGGTTTGGTACCCATTTTTTTGAAAAATCTGGGGAAAGGTGACCTGTGTGGTATCAAAAGGCATGTGATTATC
>JBAUIP010000241.1:0-10190 GCA_049683055.1 Pricia sp. | reverse complement strand
GGCAATCGGCAATCAAACGCTGGATGCCGTCGACCTCGAAATCGACAATCGTACCGCAGCGACGGTCATGCTGGTATCGGGCGGATATCCCGAAGCCTACGAAAAAGGAAAGGAGATTGAGGGCCTTGAAACGGTAGTAAGTACTGATAATAGCGAAAGCATCGGAACGGTCTCTGTGTCTAGGTCAAATTCCGGGTCCGGAATCCACTCAGAGTCCGAGACCGCAGAGGGTTCTTTGGTTTTCCATGCCGGTACAAGGCTCGATGGCAACAAAATCGTAACCAACGGCGGCCGGGTCATGGCAATCACCTCCTACGGAGAGAATTTCAAGGATGCCCTAGAAACATCCTACAAAAACATCCAAAAAATTAACTTTGAGGGGATGAACTACCGGAAGGATATCGGGTTTGATCTATAGATACGAGTGCGAGGTAATCGATTTGTCCTCATCGCCTTTATCGTCATATTGTTTCAACTGCAACATCCAATAGACGAAGCCGGCCATTCCGATGATAGCCAGAAGCCAATTGAAGGCGTTGGCGCCCCACCAGCTGTCCCAATACCGTAATTGATCGAGTGGATAGAAAAGGTAGTTCACGAACAAATCTTCGATTCCCCTGAAAAATGAAGTCATCTTAGCTATATTTACGCTGCAAAAATAGGAAAAAAACACTATTCGTAGCGCACCCCTGATATGATTTCCCTGATTTTCGGCAAGACCAAACCGATCAACTACATCATCGTTCTTACCTTCTTGTTCCTTTTTTACTGGGGTACGCATTTCTTTATGTTCGACCGGGTCTATTCCGTGAGCGAATTGCTGGGTCGGGCCTCACTTCTGGGGGTCTTGATGTTCAGTATTTTCATTGTCAATTTTATTGTCAAACGGAACAAGGTTACGGGAAATAATTCGTTTACCATTCTCTTTTACGGCCTGTTGGCGGTGGTTTTTCCGGAAACCTTGATTGATTCCGATGCCATTCTATGTAGCTTTTTTCTGTTATTGGCGATGCGGCGATTGATCAGTATGCGCTCGTCCCGCGATACGAAATTCAAGATTTTCGACGCCACAATCTGGATTTTGGTATCCAGCCTGTTCTACGATTGGGCCGTATTGTACCTAATCTTGGTCTTTGCTGCCATTTATTTTTATGACCCCAAAAATATCAGGAACTGGTTGGTTCCATTTGCCGGCCTTTTCGCCGTGTATATGATTGCAAAATGCATCATGATTCTGTCAGGCCATAAAGGGTATCTGGCCGAGCATTATCAGTTTTACATTACACTTGACATGGCCTATTTTTCTTATTGGGGGCATAGCACCAAACTTATCGTTTTCGCGCTGGTCATTCTTCTGTCGGGCCTACTGGCATTCCTAAAATTGGGAAAGGCCACCTTCGGCCGGTTGGTCACCATGCGGCTGCTCGCCTTCTCGTTCGTCATCGGACTACTGGTCAACGTCCTCAAACTGTCGGACAATGTCTATCCGGTCATGTTGGTCTTTTTTCCCGCCGCGGTCTTTATGACCAAATACATCGAATCGGTACGCCGGGCCCGCATCAAGGAAATTTTGCTCATCGCGTCAATCGTGATTCCATTCGCGGTACTGGTCACCGGCTTGGCGATGCGATAGCTTCTTAAGACCTCGGTCATGCCCTTTTTTACTGGATAGGAGGCCAAAAATCCCGGTTTAAAACATAAAGTTTAAACGAGATCTATAACTTTACCCAAAATCAAAATATGGAGTTCAGCCAATTTGCCAATAAAATCTTTCGGGAAAGTATTGAAAAATACCATCTTAAGGATGACCCGTACCAGCCTTTCGTCAATCCGTACGCCAAAGACGATATCGCCCGCCTGCTCTATAGGAAAAACTGGATCGATACCGTGCAATGGCACTATGAGGATATCATTCGCGACCCGGATATCGAACCGAAAGCTGCTTTAACACTCAAGCGGAAAATCGATGTCAGTAACCAAGACCGCACCGATTTAGTAGAATTTATCGACGGCTATTTCCTCCAAAAATATGGTTCGGTAGATGTTAAGGAGGATGCGACCATTAATACCGAAAGTCCGGCTTGGGCCATCGACCGCCTGTCCATTTTGGCCCTGAAAATCTATCACATGCAGGAAGAGGCCGAACGAAAGGATGCATCTTCCGAACATATTAAAAAGTGTCAGGATAAGCTCGACGTGCTGTTGGAGCAGCGAAAGGACCTATCCGCAGCCATCGACCAATTGCTGGCCGCCATCGAGGCCGGGGATAAATATATGAAGGTCTACAAGCAGATGAAGATGTACAATGATGAGGAAATGAATCCTGTGCTACGTGGCATCAAATAAGAACCTTCTCGTTATTCGTCTCTCGGCGATGGGTGACGTTGCGATGACGGTGCCGGTTCTTTCCGCGCTGACCCAAGAATACCCGCATCTCAAGATTACGGTGCTGACCAAGCCCTTCTTCAAACCCATGTTCGCCCAACTTCAAAATGTCGATATTTTTGATGCCGAGGTCAAAGGGAGGCATAAAGGCATATTCGGAATATGGAAACTTTACCGCGAGCTGAGGTCGCTGCATATCGATATGGTGGCCGACCTACACAATGTACTTCGAAGTAAAATCCTGAAACTATTTTTCCGCTCAATAGGCGTTCCAGTTGTTCAAATCGATAAGGGAAGGGCGGAAAAGAAAGCTTTGACCACTTCTAAAAATAAAATTTTCGTACCCCTGAAAACCACCCATGAGCGCTACGCGGATGTTTTTGGGAAATTGGGATTCCCCATAAATCTTTCGGATGTACCTTCCCTACACAAGGAAAAACTGTCGGAAGAAATCCTAAATCTGATGAACTCCAATGGCCGCAAGAAATCCGAATCGGCAATGCAGTTTGGTGCTATGGGGAAGCCAAACCCACAAAAAAAATACTTGGGTATCGCGCCTTTTGCTGCTTTTGAAGGGAAAACGTATCCTCTGCCACTAATGGAAAGAGTCATCGAGCAACTCGATGCATCCGAAAAATATGAAATTCTACTGTTCGGGGGAGGTGGGAAAGAGAAGCAACAACTACAGGAGTTGGCAAGCCGCTTCAAGTGCTGCGTCAACGTTGCGGGAAAGTTATCCTTTTCCGAAGAGCTCGCCTTGATTTCGCACCTCGACGCCATGCTTTCAATGGACAGCGGCAACGGTCATCTGGCGGCCATGTACGGCATCCCGGTCGTTACGCTCTGGGGCGTGACACATCCTTACACCGGATTTTATCCTTTCGGGCAAGATGCCGACAACGCCCTTTTGGCCGACCGGGAGAAATTCCCGCTTATCCCAACTTCCGTTTACGGCAATAAAATGCCCGAAGGCTATGAAAATGCGATGGAAACAATATCGTCGGAGGATGTAGTGAATAAAATAGAGCAGATTATTAAGTAGTTGCATAAGCTATTCAAAGACCAGCGGAAAAGCCGCTCTCAAACTCAGAATGACTTGTTTTTTTTCATCGAAATTAATTTAAAACCCCCATCCATTCAAATCATCGTAGTCCGCGGTTCCATACTCTTGAAATAACTCCGCAATTGCGACATAAAGCGATATTTTCTGGCACTTGGGGCGGTCTCGACCATCAGCGTCCGCACGCCGATATAGGCGCTCATCAGGTATACGGCAACGCCCTCACTGTCGACATGCCGGTCGATATGTCCATTGAACTTGCCGCGCTGTATGGCGCTGACGAGATTAACCTCCCAGATTTTCAGGATGTCGTTCAGTTGCTTCATGATTCTCTCGTTCCGGCCATTGAACTCGTTGATAAAATTGCCGAGTACAAATCCAAAATCCAGTTCGTTGTGTACTGCGGTTTCAAGGGCATCCTCAAAACATTGCAGAAGTAAGTCGAAAGTATTCTCATGGCCTTCGATCGGTTCGATGAGCATACTGTACATTTTCCGGACCACCAAGTTTTCGATAATCTGTACGAAGAAATCTTCTTTAGAATCGAAGTGATAATAAAATGCCCCTTTGGAAAGCGACAGTTCTTTCAAAATATCACTGACACTCGTATTGTAATATCCGTTTTTGTAGAAAAGTTCCAGCCCCGTCACTTGCATTCGCTGCCGGGTGGCCATACTTTTTAAATTTTTGTCCATAGGATTTCGTTTTGAGGTAAACCGACCATTGGGTCTTATAGAGAAAACCCCAAAGTGTTCTGTTTATTAAAATGGATGGATGTACCGCGCCTTTATTCGCTGAACCGCGGGATTAGTGCAACTAGCTGCCTTCCAAAAAGAAGGTGCAGACTGGATGGTTGGTAAATATGACTTAAATTTACATTAGCTAGCACGGAAAATTTTGTCATTAAAGTTTAAAGGGAATTCTAAGTATCCTCAAAATTGTTCAAACCATGAAAAAATTGATTGGCATTCTGACTGCCCTGTTCGTCACGGCCGTTCTGCTGCTGACTTATAATTGTAAGGACAGCACCTCCGGAGAAACCATCGTAGGCCGCTACGAATCCGTCGGTGACACGGAAAATCAAAAAATCGAATATCACATTACCCACATCAAGGAAAACATCTACGGAATCAAGGTGGACGTCTCCTTCGACGGTACCGAGACCCAAACGGATTATCTCGAAGGCTCGTTCAATCCCGAAGAACGAATACTGACCACCAAAAGGTCGAACGTGGTGCTCAACTATCAGTTCTCACCGGATTACTCCTCCGTGAAGTTGCTAGGGGATGAAAATGAGATTATGCTCGAGCGCCGCTAAGGTTTAGAAGTATCACCCAAACCACCCGTTCTTGTCCGCTCCCTTACTATAGAAATAAAGGAATATCGCGACCGCAATGACAATCAGGGGCATAATCAGGAATTGTGGCCCCATAAGCTCCATGGCGCCCGTTCCGAAAATCCAGTAGCCTTGGGCGATGAGAACCGCCACTAAAGAAATCCCGAAAAGAGCGACCGTTAGTTTTTTGCGGAGCAGCATGGTGATGCTACCCAGAAGTCCCGCGAAAACAGCGATGGCAAAGATAACGGTGTACCAAGTGGGAATATTCCTGAAAAGGTCGGTTTCCGCTTCTGGCAGGCCTTCGGTCATGGTGTCGAGCATAAACGTGGCTCCGATAAATTGAAAAACGCCCATGATATTCCAGAGCAGGGCCACTACAGCAATAATCCAGAAACTGGTGGGCGGTTTGATTGAAGTTGTCATAATCAATTGGTTTTAAAGGTTGTATAGTATAAATGTAGTAATTTTTAGTGAATATTGAGTTTTCGGACTGTAAATAGGAATGATAGAATGAGGATATGGCCCCCCTTAATTCTAAACATCCCCCAATTTCAAATGAGAAATGGAATGCTACTATAGAAAATGTAGGAAAACTCGGTAATTAGGATATCGGACACATTTCTTTGCTATCTTGCACCGGAAAATCGTAGGTAGATCCAAAATTTCAGGTTACTTTCTTAAGTTTTTACTGATTCCGACGACCAACCGTTCAATGGGGCAAAAAAATACCGATACCGCCGTACTCATCTTTTCGTTGTCCGCTCGACGGGAAGCGGAACGCAAGTCCCTTTTTGACAAGAAAAAATCCGATGGGAAGTTTTTTGATGTTCTAATCGGACGTACCCGGAAATTGGCCGCAAAGAGCGGGGTGGATGCTTTCTTCATCGATGAGCGCCAGCAACAGGGCCACACCTTTGGCCAACGCTACGCCAACGCTTTCCAGCAAATTTTCGACCAAGGCTATACCAAGGTGGTTTCCATTGGTAACGATTCACCGGATCTGACTGCGGATACCCTACGGAAGGCCATCGACGAAATCCAGTATAATGACCTGGTGGTCGGTCCGTCGGCGGATGGCGGGGTCTACCTGCTCGGAATGAGCGCATCCCTTTTCGATAAGCAGGAATTTTTGAACCTTCCCTGGTTGCAAGAGTGCCTTTACGACACTTTGAATGGAAGCGATTACTGGAAGCAGGGTGGCAGTTTTTCGTTGGATGTACTGGTCGATATCGACGATAGGGCATCCCTTTTAGAATTTATCGAGGTCACTTCGGATGGTCTCCTAATTGATATAATTCTATTTCATCTATCCTATTTAGCAGATACTTTCGCGCATCCGAAGGACATTCAGTTCAAGGATGCCGACATTGCTACCCTGACCCTTCGCGGCCCCCCATCCTTCCGAAAGGCGGCATAGCCTTCTACGGATAACCAAAGAAAAGGACTACAGCCTCTACTTCGCGGCATCCTTTCAAAACACAACCCCATACAATTACTTTTGATGAAAATAGCACTGATCGGGCTCATGCAGCTCTGTGCGGCGCTGGTTTATTGCCAGACCAACACGTATACCGCGACCATTGTTGATGTGGACGACCGGCCGATACCCTTCGCAGCGGTGAGCCAATCGGGCTCGAACAACTATACGACCGCCGATGACGGGGGATTTTTTATGCTGGAGACCGAGGCAACGGATTTTACCTTGAGCGTGTCGTCCATAGGATATAAAACCAAGGAAATCACGGTTACGAACGGGAATTTACAGGACGTTATCGTCCTCGAGGATGCCTCCCAAGAGCTGGATGAAATCGTGGTGACCGCCCTGGGCATCGAACGCGAACGACAATCTTTGGTATCCGCCGTGACTACGGTTTCCCCGGAACAGCTAACGGAAGTGCCGATGACCAATCTGGTGAACAGCCTCGCCGGACAGGTCGCCGGTGTACAGATTACGAACGGCTCCTCAGGGGTCGGATCCTCTTCGCGAATCATCATTCGTGGTGAAAACTCGCTGGGTGGAAGCAACCAACCGCTCTTTGTAGTGGATGGGGTGCCTATCAGCAACGAGCAGATTACCAGCGATTTGGTCAACGACGGGGCTTTGCAGGAAGTCGATTACGGTAACGGCGGGTCCGAAATCAGTCCCGATGACATTGCCTCGATATCCATTTTGAAGGGAGCGGGTTCGGCGGCCCTTTATGGTACACGGGCGGCCAATGGCGTGGTGGTCATCACGACCAAAAGAGGGCGACGACAAAAAGGATTGGGCGTGAGCATCAGCAGTGCGCTGACCATCGAGACCCTGCTGACCCTGCCCGATTACCAAAACGAATACGGGCTGGGGGCCAACGGCGAATATGCCTTTCAGAACGGTATTGGTGCCGGGACCAACGATGGTGGTATCAGCAGCTACGGCCCGCGGTTGGACCAAGGGCAGCTGATTGCCCAGTTCGATAGTCCCTCTACCGACGTGGACGGTAATCCGGTGCGTGGGGGCGATGTGATTGCGCGGACACTGCCGGACGGCTCCTTCACAGAAATCACGCCTACACTATGGGTCTCCCGTCCCAACAATGTTCGGAATTTCTTCGAAACGGGAGTCACCAATCAGAACAATATCGCCATCACCTCGACCGGCGATAACGGAAGCAGCCGTCTGTCGTACAGCAACCTTCGCAACGAGGGCATCGTGCCGAACACCGACCTCAAACGCGACGGACTCGCCATCAGCCTTGATCAGAACGTCGGCGAAAAAACCAAGGTCAGGGCTTTTGTCAACTACATCAACAGCCGTAGCGGTAACCGGCCTAATCTCGGATACGGCTATGAAAACCCGCTCTACGGATTCAATTGGACGGGCCGGCAGGCCGATATCTCCGCCATGCAAGATTATTGGCAGGCGGGCCAGACCGGGGTACAGCACTTTGACATTAACTATTTATGGCTGACCAACCCCTATCTCACCGTTTTTGAGAATACCAACAGCTTCAATAAAAACCGGGTCTTGGGCAACGTTTCGGCCGCCCATAACTTTACCGATAACCTCAGCCTGAGCCTCCGGTTCGGAATGGATACCTACGACGACCAACGGGAATTCCGTCGGGCCGTCAGTACCAACCAAAATCCCTTGGGAAGTTATCGCGAAGACCTCGTCCGGTTTCGGGAAACCAATGCCGATGCGCTTCTATCCTACACCGACACGATTTCGGCAGATTGGAAATACACGCTTTCCGTCGGAGGCAATCGCCTGGATCAAGGCATTCGCTACAAATTTACCGAAGCCTCGCAGCTTTCGATTCCCGGCGTCTACACTTTAGCCAATTCGAGGACACCGCTGGTCGGTAACAGCCAGGTGTTCGACACCCGAATCAATAGTGTCTACGGTACGGGCAACCTGGGATATAAAAACTCCCTCTATCTTGACCTCACCTTCCGAAACGATTGGAGCAGCACTTTGCCCAGCGACAGTAATTCCTTCGGATATTATTCCGCGGGTATCAGCTATGTGGTCAGCAATATGTTGGAGTTTTCCGAGGCCTTATCCTATTTGAATTTACGGTTCAGTGCTGCCAGTGTGGGCAACGACACCGACCCGTACCAAAACGCCCAGAATTTTCTGTTCAACCAGAACTACGGTCCGAATCCCCGGGTCACCAACGAAACAGTGCTTAAGAATGCCAATTTGAAACCGGAACGTCTGAACGCCTTGGAGGCCGGCGTAGAGGCCTGGTTCCTGAACGGCCGATTGCAACTTGACCTCGCCGGATACGAAAATACTAGCATCGACCAGATCATTTCACGTCCGATTTCCCAGGGAAGTGGTTTTGCGAATTTCAATGTGAACGGCGGTGAGGTGCGAACGAGAGGCTTTGAGGCTTTGGTGAGCGGCGAGGTGCTTCGGTTGGAGGATTTTGTCTGGCAATCTTCGGTCAATTATTCCACCTACCGCAGCGTGGTCACCGAGCTGCCCGAGGGTGTCGACCAGTTCGTGACCGGTTCCGCCAACATCTTTTCCGGGACCGGGGGAAACCAAGTGCTGTACATTGCCCGCGAAAACGGTCGTGTCGGTGATATGTATGGTACCGGCTTTGTTGAGGTCGACGGCCAAATCGTATACGGTGCCAATGGCCTGCCCACCCAAGACCCCAACCTCAGGTTGCTCGGTAACTATAATCCGGATTTTACCATGGGATTCAGCAACAAGTTTTCTTACAAGGGATTGGATTTGACCGTTCTATGGGATTGGCGCAAAGGTGGCACGATCGTTTCGCGAATCAAGGCTCTGGGCAGCACCTCCGGAGTATTACAGGAAACCTTGGTAGGCCGCGAGGATGGCGTCATTGGTGACGGAATCGTGAATACGGGTACCGCCGAAAATCCGCAATATGTACCCAATACCACAGCCGTGGCCGCCAGCCAGTTCTACAACAATTTTTTCGACCGCGGCAACGAGGCGAGTGCCCTTTACAGTGCCTCATACGTCAAATTGCGGCAGGTGGCCCTGTACTATAATCTGCCCAGCAGGCTTACCGAGTCCATCGGCTTCAACAATATCAAATTGGGACTTATAGGAAGCAACCTATTGTTGTTTACCGAAAACCCGCATTTCGACCCCGAACTAAACGCCGTTCAGGAAAGGAGTGTCATTTATGGGGTGGACGATTTTTCGTATCCGTCGACCCGAAGTTTCGGGTTTAGTTTGAAGACGGAATTTTGAATTAGGAGCAAAGAATTGGAAGCGAAGAGCCTAGCATGTCCGGAAATTGAAAGCCAGGAAATGCACAAATCACAAACACGTCAGTTCTTTGAATCAGAACCAAGAAACCGGAAAAATAACCACAAAATATATTAATATGAGTGCAGAAAATTTTCTGCCCGGAACTAGACTAAGAAAATCGATGAAAATAACATACATTCTAACTATCTGTTTCGTGCTCTGCACCGTCGGCTGCACCGACGACTTCGAGCAAATCAACGAAAACCCGAACTCGCCCCAAAGCGTGGGTCCCCAGTTTCTGCTGACTAACGTAATTTCGGTGGAGGCCAACCAGAACGCCTATTTTCAGGGCTTTCGGCTCGCGAATTATCTCGCCCAGTTCGCTGCGAGCGTAGAATTCGAGCGTATCGACCGCTACGAAATGGGCACCAATGCCGAATATTGGAACACAATTTTCCGCTTGCTGAGCGATATTCAATCTATGAAACGGGCCGAAGGTTCCAACGAGGCCTACATTGCGGTGGGAGATATCATGCAAAGTTTCCTCTTCTCTCAACTAACGGACCTTTGGGGAGACGTTCCATACACCGAGGCATTGCAGGCCCTCGACGGACAATTCACTCCCATGTACGATACCCAGGAGAGCATCTATATCGACCCTGAAACCGGAATTCTGGCCGTCCTCGAAC
>JBAUIP010000240.1:0-3121 GCA_049683055.1 Pricia sp. | reverse complement strand
CATTAAAACATTGAAATTCATACATCTTCAAATTGCAATTTTTAATTTGAGTTCTCAACCAAGACCAAAGTTATCAATTTTGAACGACGAATCATTAAGTTGACTATAGGGTATAAATTAATCATATTGACTTAACATCGATAAAACAATTAGGAATTGTCTGATGTGGTTTTTTTGAAAATGAAAAACGAACTTTACAATAGTTTTTCGTCTGATTTGATTAAAGTAGCATTACAGGATTCTAGCATAATTAACTATCTTTCAACTATAGGCCAGAATTGAACAATTTAACCTAAGTAAAACCTACTCTAATAACATTTTACGAAATGAATTGTAAAAAATACAACATTCTATTCTCAACATTCCTATTCAGCCTTTACCTCCAAGCCCAACCCAGCCAACAACTGGTCGAGGTCATCGTGAGTCCCAATCATACGGACTGGACTTACGACGTTGGCGAGCAGGCCGAATTCTCTATCGATATCTTGCGGAACAATGTACCTCTCGAGGGCATCAAAATCGATTACAAAATCGAAATCGATCCCGGCTACCGCGAGGTCGAGGTTTGGGATGAGGGTACGGTTTCACTGAAAAATAACACTGCGGTCAGGGCCAAAAAATTCAACGAGCCGGGTTTTTTGCGGTGTACGGCCACCGTAAAAGTTGACGGAAAGGACTATTCATCCTACGCCACGGCCGGGTTCGCACCGGAGAAAATCGAACCTACCACTACCCTGCCCTCGGACTTTGAGGCGTTTTGGGATGAGGGCATAGACTCCCTTTCCCGAGTGCCCATCAACCCGGTGCTGACCTTGATGCCCGAACGCTGTACCGACAAGGTCGATGTGTACCACGTGCAACTCGATAATATTAAAGGCAAAATTTATGGCGTCCTCTGTACGCCTAAGAAGGCTGGGAAATATCCGGCCATTTTGCACGTGCCCGGAGCGGGTATTCGACCTTACTACGGGGAAGTCGACGAGGCGGCCGACGGATTTGTCACGTTCACCATCGGCATCCACGGTATTCCCGTCAATCTTGACCAAGGGGTGTATGATGATCTTCGGGGCGGTGCCTTGAACGAATATCAAGCCTTCAATCTTGATGAAAAGGATAATATGTACTATCGGAGGGTCTATCTCGGCTGCATCCGCGCAGTGGATTTTTTGGAGACCGTGGATAGTTTTAACGGAGAGGATATCGCGGTTACCGGAGGAAGTCAGGGCGGGGCGCTATCCATCGTAACTGCCGGGCTTGATGACCGTATCGATTATTTGGCGGCCTTTTATCCCGCCCTATCCGATTTGACAGGGTTTTTAAACGGGCGCGCCGGAGGATGGCCGCAGCTCTTTACGGATGACTTTACCAACAAAGCCGAAAAAATCGAGACCTCGAAATACTATGACGTGGTCAACTTTGCGCGGTTTGTCAAAGCTCCGGGCTGGTATAGTTGGGGGTACGCCGATAACGTTTGCCCGCCCGCATCCACCTATTCCGCCTACAATGTCATCGAAGCGAAGAAGGAATTACATGTTTTCCAAAAGACGCAGCATTGGACGTTTCCCGAGCAGCGGGAAATGAAGAATGAATGGTTGTTTGAAAAGCTGAGGAAATAGATTCGAACCGAAATCGCCGGGGAACGTACCTAATGTCCCTTTTTCTTGAGATACTGGCCCAAAGCCATACTTATAAATTCAATACAAATGAATCCGGAGCCACTTCTTATCCCTTTTGAAAAAATGCAGCACCAGCTTCACGGGTTGTTCCTGAAACACGGTTTTTCCGAGGGGAAGGCGCAACTGCTGGCAAGTACCTATACCGAGTCTACCTTGGACGGCGTCAACTCTCATGGCATCAATCGCGTGCCGCTTTTTATCGAATATGTGGAAAAGGGATTGATCAAGGTGGATGCCGAAGCGGAAAAAGCGGAATCCTTTGGAAGCATCGAACGCTGGGATGGTCACCTCGGCCCAGGGATTATTAATGCCATAAAATGCACGGACCAAGCAATTGCGCTTGCGCAGGAACACGGAATAGGATTGGTAGCCCTCCGCAATACCAACCACTGGATGCGCGGCGGCACCTACGGATGGCGGGCGGCGGAGGCGGGATGCATTTGCATCCTCTTCACTAATACCCAGCCCAACATGCCGCCTTGGGGCGGGAAGCACAGCCGACTGGGCAATAATCCGTTTATTGTTGCCATTCCGCGCACGGGCGGACATGTGGTTCTTGATATGGCCATCTCCCAATTCGCTTTTGGTACCATCAACAACTATCGATTGAAAGGGGAAAAACTGCCTTTCCCCGGTGGGTGGGATGACAACGATGAGCTATCCAAAGACCCCGGAAAAATTCTCGGCAACGAACGCGGACTGCCCATCGGATATTGGAAAGGCTCTGCCCTATCCATGATTTTGGATATCTTGGCGACCTTACTATCCGCGGGGAACTCCACCTTCAAAATCGGCCAGAAGGGATATGAAACCGGAGTATCGCAAGTATTTCTGTGCATTGATCCCAAAACGTTTAGCGATGAGGCCATTCAAGACAAGCTACTAGAGGAAATTATCGCCTATACCCATGATGTCGAAGCTATGGAACCAGGCGGTCGGACATATTACCCGGGAGAGCAGACATTACGGACTAGAAAGCGTAACGAAAAGGAAGGTATTCCCGTAAGCCGTGAGGTTTGGGACAAGGTGCTCGATTTGAGTTCTTCCGGTTGACGGGTTTAGCTGCAATCTTACTTTAATCGTTTATTTTACTATTGGAACCAGCATCTCTGACATATCTGTTCGGAATATCCCGGCCGGCACCCAGAATTTTCTTTACTCAATTATTTTTTGAAGTTTAAGGCCATCCCGATAGCCGAGGCAGGAATCCGAAATAACGAAACCAAAAATCAGAACCTATTTCGATACACTAACTCACTGTTGAGAACAGCTCAATTCTATAAATTGAACGTCCGGTCATGTACCTTTTTCCTCCGTCTTCAACTTCTTCCGCTTATTCACTAGCCAAACCCCGAACAAAATTATCCCACCACCCAATAACTGATAAGCATTGATGGTCTCCCCGTCCCAAAGGGCCCATAGCACGGCGACCAAAGGGATAATAT
>JBAUIP010000239.1:0-25377 GCA_049683055.1 Pricia sp. | reverse complement strand
TTTGCTGCAACTGGCCGATGAGGTGCACTTGAAGGATGCCATCAAGAAACAGTTCGGAGGCGATACCATCAACCAGACCGAAGGCCGCGCCGTGCTTCAGACCGCCCTGCGCGCCAAGAAATCGGATACGGTCACCGTCGATGGAGAAAATGTGGTTCCCGGTGTCTACGAGGTGAAGGAACATATGAAGACCTTTGCCGATTCGGTGATTTCAGGGGATAAAAAAGGATATACCGGCAAGGCTTTTACCGATGTAGTAAATATCGGTATCGGCGGGTCGGACTTGGGTCCTGTTATGGTGACGGAAGCCTTGAAATATTACAAAAACCATCTTCGAACTCACTTTGTCAGTAATGTTGACGGCGACCACGTACATGAAATTTTGAAAGACTTGAATCCCGAAACCACCCTGTTCATAGTGGTCTCCAAATCCTTCACCACCCAAGAAACCTTGACCAACGCCCTGACCATCAAAAAGTGGTTTTTAGAGCATGGATCGCAGGAAAATATCGCTTCGCATTTTGCTGCGGTCTCGACCAATACTGAAGCCATTGATGATTTCGGTATCGATCAAGAAAATGTCTTTCCGATGGAGGATTGGGTCGGCGGCCGATTTTCTTTGTGGAGCGCGGTCGGCCTTTCCATCGCCTTGGCCATCGGGCCGAAGAATTTTGATCAGCTGCTGGAAGGCGCCAACGACATGGACGAGCATTTCAAATCCACTGATCTGAACGAAAATATTCCTGTGATTCTGGCTTTGCTCAGCGTATGGTACAACAATTTTTACGGGGCGGAAACCGAAGCCATCATTCCCTACTCCCAATATCTACATCGCCTGCCCGCCTACTTGCAACAGGCAGTCATGGAAAGCAACGGAAAAAGCGTCGACCGAAACGGAAACCGGATCGATTATCAAACCGGAACTATCATCTGGGGCGAACCGGGCACAAATTCCCAGCATGCCTTCTTTCAATTGATTCATCAGGGCACAAAATTGATTCCAGTAGACTTTATTGGCTTTAAGGAATCCCTCTATAGCGACCATGACCATCACAACAACTTGATGGCCAATTTCTTCGCCCAGACCGAGGCACTGATGAACGGAAAGACCGCCGATGAGGTGCGTGAGGAATTGGAGTCCAAAAATATGTCCGAACCGGAAATAGAAGAACTAGCCCCATTTAAGGTTTTCGAGGGCAACAAGCCGACCACCACGATACTCATCGATAAGCTCACTCCCAAAAGTTTGGGCAGCCTTGTAGCGATGTACGAGCATAAAATCTTCGTTCAGGGCATTATCTGGAATATATTCAGTTATGACCAATGGGGCGTTGAACTGGGTAAGCAGCTGGCCGGTACGGTGCTGAAAGACATCCAAGGTTCCAAAATCTCCGACCACGACGGATCTACGGACCAGCTTTTAAAAACATTTAAGGGATAAGAGACATTGGCAAATCCGTTTGTGTAATGCTTTCAAAATACGATTTTTGCAATATTTTAAGAACGGGGCCGCCCATTTCCAATTTCTTGATAACCTGGGTACAACTTCTTGGTCTGGGGGCATGTGCAACCCCGACTTTCCTTTATTTTTGTTATAGCCGGATTTAACGTTCCCTTAATATACGGGAGCCAAAAATGCGGCACTTTTGCAGCGAAATTGAAAAACTAACAAATACTCAAGAAAATGAAACAATTCTACTTCGCTATCGCGGCCTTTTTGATGACGGCAATGGCATTTTCACAGGGAACGGTTACGGGTACCATTATTGATGAACAGATCGATCAACCCTTGGCTGGGGCCAATATCGTAGTCAAAGGAACGACCAACGGCACCACCACTGACTTTGACGGTAACTTTTCTATCGAGGTTTCCGAAGCATCGGGAACTTTAGTCATCTCTTATATCGGTTACATAAGAAAAGAAGTGCCCTTTAGTGGCCCCGGCAACATCGGACAAATTTCATTGCTCGAAGATGCCCAAAGCTTGGATGAGGTCATCGTTACCGGAGTTCAGGATATAGCCAAAGACCGAAAGACACCTGTTGCCGTTTCGACCATAAAAGCCGAAGAAATTCAAGAAAAATTGGGATCTCAGGAATTTCCTGAAATTTTGAACACAACACCATCCATTTATGCGACCAAAACAGGAGGTGGTTTCGGTGATGCGCGGGTCAATATCCGTGGTTTTGATACGAACAACTCCGCCGTAATGATTAACGGAGTACCCGTCAACGATATGGAAAACGGACAGGTATATTGGAGTAACTGGGCGGGTTTGGCCGATGTTACTTCCGCGATTCAGGTTCAGCGAGGTCTTGGTTCTTCAAAGTTGGCTGTTTCTTCGGTAGGTGGTACAATCAACGTTGTGACAAAAAGCGCCCAAAATCCTCAAGGGGGTATGGTTGGAGGTACCGTTGGTAACGATGGATATGTGAAAACATTGGCCTCGTATTCCACTGGGCTTCTGGACAACGGGTTTTCCACTTCATTACTTTTGAGCAGAACAGGTGGCAATATGTATATCGACGGATCCGAATTCGAGGGATATAACTTTTTCGTAGCCTTGGGATATACTACAGCCAAACACAGTTTGGAATTTACCGTGACCGGAGCACCACAGTGGCATCATCAAAGGGATTTCGCCCCTTCCATCGAGGATTACATAGCTTTCGGTGATGGTGATGGCGAACCGAATAGAAGATACAATAGTGATTGGGGTTATTTGGATGGCGAAGAATATAGTTTTCGACGTAATTTTTACCATAAGCCCGTAATAAGCCTGAACTGGGCTTGGAAAATTAACGATATCACTACATTGGAAACTTCTACCTATGCCTCTTTTGGTCGGGGCGGCGGAACGGGTGAAATCGGTACCGCGGCTGGCTCAAGACAGTTTAGTAGTGGTTGGAAAACGGCAGATGGATTAGTAGATGTGGAGAGAATCCGGGCTTATAATTCAGGAACACCGGTGTCTTTCAGGGGAGAAACCGTTCAACGTGAGCAGATAGATGGACTTTATGTCAATCAGGGAAACGGTAACGAAACCGCTACAAACGGTATTACTAGAAGGGCTTCGATAAACTCCCATAACTGGTATGGTATCTTGGCTAATTTCAACAATCAATTTAGCGATAAGTTGGTCATCGACTTCGGTATCGACTTAAGAACATACACAGGATTTCATTATCGTAGGGTAAATGACAGGTTGGGGGCTGATGCCTATCTCGAAACTGACAACGATAATGATCCCGATCAGCTTTTCTTTGAAACCTATGATGCCGATCAGCCTTGGTGGGTGTTCGGGGATATCGATGATGAAGAGAAAATTGATTACTACAATACCGGAATCGTTAATTGGTTGGGTGTGTTCGGTCAAGTGGAATATAATTTTACCGAAGATGTGACTGCCTTTATTCAAGGAGCTTTGTCCAACCAAGGTTTCGCAAGGGAAGAATTCTTCAGTGAAGTACCTCCCGAAAAGACGGATTTCGAGAATATTCTTGGCGGTAATGTTAAGGGGGGTGTAAACTGGAATATCAACGCCAACCACAATTTATTTGCGAATGCGGGATATTACTCAAAGCAACCTTTGTTTGATGCAGTTTATCTAAGGTTCGGCAATAATTTGAATCCTGACCTTACCAATGAAAAGATAGTAGGGGTAGAACTTGGTTATGGTTATCGAAGTTCGAATTTCAGGGCTAATGTAAACCTCTACAGAACAAGTTGGGCAGATCGGTTCGAAAGTGTACAAGCCAATTTTAATGAAGGTACCGATGATGAAATAAGAGGTACTGCAAATCTTTTGGGGATTACCCAAATACACACCGGTATTGAAATTGATGGCAGATTACAGGTAAATAATCGATTAGCGTTCACCGGCATGTTGTCCATTGGTAATTGGGAATATCAAGACGATGTAAGTGCTACATTCTTTGACAATGACCAAGAACCCATTATTGTCAATGGTCAGCCGCAACAGGAAATATTGCCTCTAGATGGAGTCAAAGTAGGTGATGCAGCGCAGTTCACGGCCTACATCGGTACCGATATTGGAATCATTGAAAATCTGAGTTTTGATGCGGGGTATCGATATGCCGATAATCTATATGCCGATTTGGATGCGACCTCTGTAACAGAGCAAGGAGCTTTGAAGTTGCCTTCTTTTGGTTTAGCCAACGCAGGCCTCTCCTATGGATTGCCTCTCGGCGAAAACCTACTTAGTTTTCGCGTTAACGTGAATAACCTATTCGATACTACTTACATTGCCGAATCCGATACCAATAACTTTGTTGAAGCAGGTGACGAGACTTATGACGGTATCAATGTCAGCAACCGAGTATTTTTCGGTTTCGGAAGAACTTGGAACGCCAGCGTTCGGTTCAACTTCTAAAAGCTATGATGGATTGATTACAGACCCTGACTCGCCGGTCAGGGTTTTTTTGTACTCAAAAATCACTACTTTTAAAACCGTAAAATCAGAAATATGTACGAAACCATTCAGATTGTCCATTCTTATTTGGCTTATATAGTATTGGCCATATTGTTTCTTGCTGTTGGGAATGCCATCATGGGATGGATTAGCAACAAAATGTTTACCATGGAAAAGGACCTTCGCCTCAGTCTGTTTGCGTTGATATTGTCACATATCCAGCTTTTGATAGGGCTGTTGCTCTATTTTATTTCCCCAAGCGGTTTACAGGCGATTCAGACTTTAGGAATGGGTGGACTCAACGCTCCATCACGACTTTTGGCGGTCGAACATCCTTTTATAAACATCGTCGCCATTGTATTGATTACCATCGGATGGTCACGTCACAAGAAATTTATGGAAGGACGAAAAAAGTTTAAGAGCATTACCATTTTTTATGGATTGGGCCTGGTCTTGATTCTAAGTCGTATCCCTTGGGGACAGTGGCTCAACTAACTATGAATGGTTTGTTGCTGAGGAATGCATCCCAAACAGCAGATTTCAAAATCCTATTCAACCTAAAAGATATTCCTCCCAATGAAAAATACGTCACTTTTCTTCGCCCTCTTTTTCGCCATTTGCGCATCCGCACAAAAAATAGAACTTTTTAATGGCGATAACCTCGATGGATGGACTGCCTACGGCACTGAAAAATGGTACGTCGAGGATGGATTGCTAATCTGCGAAAGCGGCCCCGATGCTCAATACGGCTATTTGGCAACGGACGAGCACTACAAGAACTTCGAACTGACCTTGGAATTCAAACAGGAAGCCGACGGCAATAGCGGAGTCTTTATCCGCTCGACGGTCGATGGTACGAAGGTAAGCGGATGGCAGGTGGAAGTCGCCCCTCCCGGAAAAGATACGGGCGGTATTTATGAATCCTACGGTCGCGGTTGGCTCATCAAACCTGATCCTGAAAAGGACAAGGCCCTAAAAATGGGTGAATGGAACAAAATGAAAATCCGTGTCGACGGCGACACCGTTACCTCTTGGCTCAATGGCACCGAAATGGTCACACTTACCGATGAAAAAATAGGCGAGGGCGAAGGCTCGATAGCGCTTCAGATTCATGATGGTGGGGGAATCAGGGTGAAGTGGCGGGATATACTGCTTGAGCAACTATAGGGCAAGCGTACTATTTACGGCCGAAGTCTGCGATATAGGTAGTCGATGATCACTGTTCTTTTAGTACTGTAATTCGCGGATAATATTTAGAGTCACTAATAGTATCCAGCAATTTTCTCTCACCGTTGTAAAATGCAGTACGGGGTATGTAGGAAATCGAACCACAATCTCCCATTTCTTGTTCGATATCTAGAAGTAGCGTGTCCGTTGCTGCACTATTCAGTTGAATGAGCCAAACATTTTCGCCCCGTTCAGTTCCGGAAATACCTATCTTAATCACCTTTCGTTCACTTTCAAAATTTCTGTTGACACTATTTGTTATTTCGAAGCCCCTATGAATAACAATTATATCAGATTCGGCATAAGTGCCATTGTCAATAAGATTCTCTCCATTATTATTTATGAGTTCTATGGAGAGTTGTTGGTTGATGGGATCAACTATGGTCCCTTCCGGGATGGCGCAAAGGTCATCATCGTTACAATTGATGAAAATCATTCCTAGAATCAAGAGAAGATATTTTTTTTTCATATAATTTTTTTTAGCCTAAGATCATACTATGATTTCCATCTAAGATGAAAATTTTTCAAAAGGTTGCTTGGTTGGATAGAAAGAATTTCATTCCCCCTCCTTGGGAGGTGATGGGGGAGGAATTTCCTTAATCAAATAGATATACACCGGAAAATGATCCGAATACCCGCCAGTATAACTTCCACCGGCGTAGGTGCGGAAAGGGTATCCTTTGTACTGCCCCTTTTTCGAGACGAGGTAAGGCGCATTGAAGACTCCGGCCTTCCAAAAACGGTAATCTCCATTTTCTCGGTTTAATAGGTTTTCGGTAAAGAAAATCTGGTCGAAGAGGTTCCATTTATCGCGGTAGGCTAGGGAGCCGATTCCTTTTCGGTATAGCTTTTCCATGGGGTTGAACAGGTTTACTTCATTCCATTGGTTCCGGTATTCATTCTGGTTCTTAGGTCTTATTGGTCCTTTGCCTTCCGAATTCCCTTCCTCTTCCAAATGACTTTTCTCTTCGGAATGCTTATTGCTTTCAGAAAGCTCATCGAGTTCACCCTTGGTTTTCAGCACCTTTTTCATACTATCATCGGTCGGGTCGTCGTTAAGATCGCCCATACTGATGATTTTGGCATCATGGTCTTGACGTACAATCGAGTCGATTATGCGACGGTTGAGTTTAGCGGCGGCCATTCGATTGGGTTTGCTCCGCGCCTCGCCGCCGCTTCGGGAGGGCCAGTGGTTGACAGAGAAGTAATATTGCTCGTTGTCCAGAAGTCCGCCGACAATCAACTGGTCGCGAGTGTAGTTGCGCTCGTCTTCGTTGTTGATAAGCAGCAAACGGTGGCTGGCGAACGAAGTGGGTAAAAAAGCGGCCCTTTTATAAAGCAGCGCCACATCGATGCCCCGCTCGTCCGGAGAGTCGAAGTGGACGATGCCATAGTCCTTATCCAGCAGATTTTTGTGATTGACCAGGTCTTCGATGACTTTTAGGTTCTCCACCTCGCAGATTCCGATGATATCGGGAGAGGTTTTAGTCAAGTCGGAACCAATTTCGGAGAGTACCATAGAAATGTTATCGAGCTTTTTTTGGTAGCGATCGAGCGTCCAATGGTCTTTGCCCTCGGGCGTGCGGTCGTCGTCGAAAATCAGGGTATCGTTTTCGGTATCGAACAGGTTTTCGACGTTGTAAAAGGCGATGGTTCTGATTTTGTACTGCTTTTGTTGGGCGATGGCCGTGAAGGATAGCGTCAAAAAAGCGATTAATATTCTGGTTTTCATGTCTCAAAAGGATGGGAAAAGTCCAATTAACGAATAAAGAATCTCTTCATAGGATTATTTTGTTTAAGGACTTGACTTCTCGATAAATTGCCGCTTTACGACCACCAAACCCCCGTCCAATGCGATTTTCTATTGCTGTTATATTATTCTGTGCACTTCCTTTGGCGTTGTCCGCACAGGATGGTTTTTCGATATCCGGAAGTGTTTTTGATATGCGGACCAAGCAACCGGTTTCAGGGGCCACGGTGGCTGTAGAAGCGGGACAAATATCCGATACTACGGATGATGACGGTCAATTCGAAATTGCTATTTCTTCCGAAGGGGAGTACATCCTGAACATAATTGCTTCCGACTTTGTCGAAAAACGAATTCCGATTAATTTAAATGGTCAAGACCTTGATTTGGACATCCTGTATCTGGAAAAGGATATATCAGTAGAGCAGACCGACAACCTGATTACGCTCACCGAATCGGAACTGCTCGATGACGAGATAAACTCGAATTCATCCGCTTTGCTGCAGGCTACCCGCGATGTCTTCCTCAACCGCGCTGCCTTCGATTTCGGGCAGGCTTTCTTCCGGGTACGCGGGTATGATTCGCAAAACGGGAAGGTGCTGGTGAACGGCATTCCCATGAACAAATTTTACGACGGTCGCCCGCAATGGAACAATTGGGGCGGGCTCAACGATGTGACCAGAAACCAGCAGTTCAGCAACGGACTGGCCGCATCCGACTTTACGTTCGGGGGTATTTTAGGGAATACGAATATCGACACCCGGCCCTCGGGATTGCGGCCCGGCACTCGACTATCGGCCTCCGCCTCTAACCGTACCTACGCCGGACGGCTGATGGCCACCTACAATTCCGGCTTGCAGAAAAGCGGACTGGCCTATTCGGTATCCGGTTCGCGTCGCTGGGCCAGACAGGGCTATATCGACGGCACCCTTTACGATGCCTTTTCGGTTTTCGGGGCGGTGGAATATCAATTTAACGACCGGAACAGTCTCAACTTTACGGGAATGTTGGCGAGCAACCGCCGCGGCCGCTCCTCCGCCATCACCGAGGAAGTCTACGAGCTGGCCGGCAAACAGTATAATCCCTATTGGGGCGAACAGGATGGGAAAATCCGGAATTCCCGGGAGCGCAGAATTGCCGAACCCATCGTGATGTTCAACCATATTTATTCATTCGATAAGTTCAATCTGAATACAGGGGCCGCCTATCAATTCGGTACGAATGCCCGTAGTCGTCTGGGTTACTACAATGCACCTAATCCCGACCCGACCTATTACCGGTACCTTCCAAGCTTCTACATCAACAGTCCGATTGGGGCTAATTTTACCAGTGCGAATTTGGCCAAAGAGGGATTTCTGGAGCAGCCGCAGCTCGATTGGCAGGAAATTTATACGGCCAACGCTAGGGAAAAGGCCGCCTACGTATTGTATGATGATGTGGCCGATGACACGCAGTTGACGGCCAATACCGTTGGAAATTGGCAGATTGACGACCGCCTCCAAGCGGATTTCGGATTGACCTACAAGACGCTGACCTCCGAGAATTATGCGAGGATAGGGGATTTGTTCGGGGCGGATTTTCATGAGGATATCGACCCCTTTTCCAACACTCTGAACGATGTCAACGGCGAAATCCAAAAAGGGGAGGACGACATTTTCAATTATAATTATAGGATGTACGCCGCAAAAGCGAATGCCTTTGCCCAAGCCAGGTACACCCGAACGAAATGGAACGCTTTTCTAGCTGGAAACTACTCCGCTACCGACTATCAACGAGAGGGTCTTTTCCAAAACGGCCGTTTTCCAAACAATTCCGTCGGGGAGAGCGAAAAGATATCCTTCGCCGATTATGGTGTCAAATCCGGATTCACCTACAAGCTGACCGGTCGGCATTGGGTGACCGCACATGGTGCATACCGGACACGTCCGCCCGTATTGCAGAATGTTTTTGTGAATCCGAGGGAAAACAACAAGGTGGTTCCCGATTTGCAGAGCGAAACCGTTTCGACCGTCGACTTGAGTTATTTTATCCGCTTGCCCAAGTTGACCGGACGGCTGACCGGCTTCTACACCCGGTTCCAGAATACCACCGATATTAATTTCTTTTTCGTCGATACCGGAGTAGGCTCCGATTTTGTACAGGAAGTACTTACAGGTCTCGACAAACTCCATATGGGTACGGAACTCGGATTGGAATACCAACTATCCTCCGCGGTCAAATTGACCGGAGTGGCGGCGGTAGGCAAATATTTTTATGCAAGCAATCCCGATATATCTATCAATTTTGATACCGCCGGGCGGGAAGAAGACCTGATCAATCTAGAGGGCAACTTGGACCTCGGGGAAGCCAGTATCAAGGATTATCGTTTGGCGCAAGGACCGCAACAGGCCTATGCCCTGGGAATCGAATACCGCGACCCAAAATATTGGTGGGTAGGTATGACCGCGAACTATTTGGCGGACAACTATGCCAATATTTCGGCCATCACCAGAACCCGGAGCTTTTACCTCGACCCTGAAACCGGACAAGCCTTTACGGATGCCACCGAGGAAAACGTAAATAAACTTTTGGCCCAAAAACCGCTGGATAATTTTTACTTGCTAAACTTGGTCGGCGGAAAATCATGGCTGAAAAATGGAAAATACATCAGCATTTTCGCCAGCGTTAACAATGCCTTTGACGCCGTATTCCGCACCGGCGGTTACGAGCAGAGCCGAAATGGTAACTACGGACAGCTAAGAGACGACAATTTGAGCGGAACACCCTCTTTCGCCCCTAAATATTGGTACGGCTACGGGCGGACCTATTTTTTGAATTTTGCATTTAGTTTTTAATTAGGCCCATGTCACTCCCGCAAAGGCGGGAGTCTATAATGAAACCCTGGTCAATGAAAAATATATTGTTAAGATTTGTGATGATAGCACTTGGCGTCGTGTGCTTTTCCGCCTGTGTCAAAGGCCGAGATTTCGACGCGCCTCCGGCCGACTGCCCCAAAGAACTGGCAGACAACAAAACTGATATGTCCGTAACCGCCACCTTTGCCGAGGTCAAGGCACTCTACGAAGACCAGACCATTCAAATTCAAGAAGACCTAATCATCGAAGGCTATGTAGCATCCTCCGACGCGGCCGGTAATTTCTTTAGCGTCCTGTATTTTCAGGATAGCCCGACCGACCCATCCGAAGGTTTTGAAATCGAGCTAGATTCACGCGACTCGCATTTATTCTATCCCGTTGGAAGTAAGGTTTATATCAAGCTTAAAGGATTGTATTTGGGAAAAAGCAAAGATGTATTCAAGCTGGGCGGCGTATTTACCTCCTTCGGAAATATATCCGTAGGCCGCTTGCCCGCTACGGTGGTCGATCGTCATATCTTTACATCCTGTGAAGAAAAATCGGCTATTGTCCCAACCCTGATATCCCTTCCCGACATCCCCAAAAAGCTTACGAACACTTTGGTCCGGCTTGAAAATGTAGAAATATCGCAAGACGAACTAGGCCAGCCTTTTGCCATGGAGCGCGAGGAGACCGAACGCATCCTGACCGATTGCAACGACAACGAAATCATACTATTGAACAGCGGGTATTCCGATTTTCAGGCAGAACCACTTCCCGAAGGTAATGGCAGCGTCACGGGGATATTGCTGCGAGAGAACGACACCTATCGAATTGCCGTTCGCGACTTGAACGATATTGAATTCGACGGCGAACGCTGCCAAGAATTGATCGACGAATTTACGTCCACCGCCGTTTTTGTTTCCGAGCTCGCGGACCCGGACAACAATATCGCGGCCCGGTTTGTCGAACTCTATAATGCATCGCAAGTACCGCTCAGCTTGAAAGGATGGACCTTACGTAGGTACACCAATGCTAACACCGAAATCAGCTCATCCTTGGACCTTTCCGATTTCACGATTGGAGCGGAAAGTACGTTCGTCATCTCTCCGAACACTACCGAATTTGAAATAGTATACGGTTTCGCCCCCGACTTGGGTACCGGTAAAAACAGTCCCGCCGATTCCAATGGCGACGATAATTTAGAGCTGGTCGACCCCTTTGGAACGGTTATCGACGTTTTCGGAGTTATCGGAGAGGACGGTACCGGCACCAATCATGAATTCGAGGATGGTAGGGCCGTAAGAAACGCGAATATCACAAAGGGAAATCCGGATTACAGTATAGAAGAATGGCTGATTTACAACGATTCGGGTGACGCCGGCACCATCAAAGCGCCGCAGATGGCACCACAAGATTTTACGCCCGGGGAGCGCAACTAACCAAGAACCCTTTTTAAATCTTCCCCCGATACCGGTTTGATCAAATAATTGGCTTCAAGGCCATATATCTTCGCCTTTTCGATATCTCTATGGTCAATGGAAGAGGTCATGATAAAGATTTCGGGCATCTGTTTTTTGGAGGATATCAAAAGATGCAATTCGCTTACCAGATCCCAACCATCCATCACGGGCATGTTCAGATCGATAAAGAGTGGTGAGGGCAAGGTTTCGCCCGCCGAGAGCCACTTTTTGAACGCTTCCAGCGCATCTTCACCGTTCTCGAAAATAAGAAGCTCAGGGGTAAGACCGATGGCCATCAAGGCTCGTTTCATTCCGAAAACTGCGATGGCGTCATCATCTACAATACCGATTTTGTCGTATTTGGGCATGATGTGCGGATAAATTTATATAGTGATTCGAGAACGACGGTGACCGTCCCACGTATCATTCCACATCGCGAAGAACGTTCTCGAGGGCTTCAGGGGTAATGGGCTTTAGAATGTATTGATTGACCACAGGATAGTTCCTGATCTGCTCCAAATCGCGCGGGTCGACCGATGAGCTGATGATATAGACGATAACTTTGTCGCGATTATGGTTGTCGATCTTAATAAAATCTTCCAAAAATTCCCATCCGTTCATCACGGGCATGTTCAGGTCTACAAAAATGATTGAGGGAAGTTCCTCGCCCCTTTGGTTCATTTCGTTCAATCCGTCGAGCGCTTCTTGCCCATCGTGGTACACAATCACCTCATCGCAAAAGTCGACCTCGTCCATGATACGCTTGGTGCCATAGACGAATATGGGGTCGTCGTCGATAATACAGACCTTTTGAATTTTAGTCCTCTTTAGTGGTTCGTTTTTCATAGGGGGAAATTTAAGTGTGTCGGTCGAGTAAGTCCGGACTCGAAATACAGCGTAAAGGTCGTGCCGACATCTACGGTACTCTGCACTTCAATTTTTCCGTTCATGGCCTCGATCTGGTTTTTGGTGATGAACAGGCCGATACCTTTGGCATCCTTATTCCTGTGGAAAGTCTTGTACATTCCGAAAAGTTTCTCGCCGTGCCGGTCGAGGTCGATACCAAGCCCGTTGTCCGAAAATGTGAGTATTGTCTTATCGCCGTTCTGTTCCGCAGTAATCCGTATGACCGGCGACCTGTCGGGAGAACTGTACTTGATGCTGTTGGTAAAGAGGTTCAATAGGATGCTGTCCAGATAGGCGGGAATGGCCTCCACCTCTAGGTTTTTGGGGATATCGATATGGCAGGATGCCTTTTTTTCTTTTATCAACAGGCTTAGGTTCTTTTTTACATTTTTGAGGGTATCGAAAAGGTTGACCGATTTCATTTTTTCGGACGCGCCTACCTTGACCTGTACCACCTCGTTCAGATGCATAACGGTTTCGCTAAGACTTTTGGAGGCATCACTGAGCATACCCAACAAATTCTGGCGCTCATCTTCGTTTTTCTCGGCATCCAAAAATCCGGATAGCATCGAAAGGTTGCTGGAATGCGACCGTAGGTTATGCGACACAATATGGGCAAAGTTCAGCAGGCTCTCGTTCTGCTCCGTGGTGACATCGACCAAGCGGGTCAATTTTTTTTCGGCGTTGATTCGCGGTGAGATATCCAGAACCTGTCCAATGGTATGTGAAAGATTTCCATTTGTATTCTTGACACCTGTAACTGCTAGAATAGTATGTACCACTCTTCCGTTTTTGTGGTAATAGCGTTTCTCCGTTTGGTAGCTTTCCATATTTCCATCCTTAAGCTTTTGCATCAAAATCTGGCTCTTGTTCAGGTCCTCTTTATGAGTGATTTGATCAATGGTCATTTCTGTCAATTCAGCTTCATTATACCCTAGACTGTCGCATAGACTTTGATTGACCTTCATCAGTTGCCCATTCAGACCGACCAATGCCATTCCGATATGGGAATTCTCAAAGGCGGCCTGAAACGATTCCCTGCTTTTTTTCAGCTTTCCTTGGGTAATCTTCAGTTCGGTTACATCCCAGTTGGTGCCCGTCATCTTGAGGGCTTTACCGTCCAAATCTCTCTGGATAACGATAATTCCCCTGATATGCCTTATTTTACCATTGGGCCAGATAATCCTGAACTCGCTGTCGAAATCCTTTTCCCCCGAAATGGCCATGGCGACCTCCCCATCGCAGCGCTCGATATCATCGGGATGCAGCCCCGAACGCCAAGCCTCGTATTCGCCTGAGAAGTCCTTTTTGTCCACTCCGTAAATGCGGTACATGCTTTCGTCCCAATCCAAAACATTATTGACAATGTCGAAATTGAAGACCCCGAAATTGGCCCCAAGGGAAGCAGCCGTTAATTTATCGGTGACCTGTTTATAGTTGAGAGCTATTTTCTTTTTTTCATCGATATCCTGAAACGTACCGAAGATTCTGGTACACTTGCCGTCGATCATCTCCGTTTCACCCTTGGCCCTGACCCATAGCTCATTGCCATTTGCGGTCACGATAACAAGGTCAGTATCCCACGGGGTACCGTCTTTGATGGCCTCGCTGACGAGGTGCGTAATTTCTTCGCGGTGCTGGCCTGCCTTGTAGAAATTAATGCCCTCCTCTAGATTGGGCTCATAGTCCATCGGCACTTCGTGAATTTCTTTGGTTACATCGGTCCAAAAGACTTTGCTTGTCGCCATGTCGACCTCCCAGCCACCGATGCGGGCCACATGTTCGGCCTTGAGCAACAGTTCTTCCCTGCGCTTGGCCACTGTAACATCCTCCAAGGTAACGATTAGTCCGCCGATGTGACCATGGTCATCCTTCCAATTGTTGATTTTCCAAGTTAACCACTGAACCGCCCCATTGGGTGCCGTAAATTTCTCCCCCTTGCTATGGCTCGATGCCCCTTTTAGGCATTCATCGTAAGCTGTCCGCAAGGATTCAGGGGTTTCGGGGAGGATGTCGTAATAGGATTTCCCTATGATGGAATCGGACTGGGAAGCATACTCATTTTTCCAAACATCGGAATGGGACATAAAACGCATCTCCGTATCTAGGATGGCGACTGCTGTGGGTGAATCCTTAATTATAAAGTTGATGGGTATAGTTTCCACTGGGAGGTAGTTTGTTGGATGATTAAAATTACTGTAATTTTTTAGATGTAAGAAATTACTTTAAAATATTTCGAAACTGTAGGAATTGTATAGTGTCAGGATTTCGATACTTAAAATAGACAAGACCTATCATTTAATAATATTTTAATATCGGCTATCTATGCCTTTCATCCCGTTTTTATTACCTTTAAACGAGTTAAAGTTATTTTTTATTGCCTATTGATACAGCTAAAATCCAGATAAATATGAGTACTGAAAACAAGAACAACTCCGGTGACGGAAATGTTTGGGAAGTAAACGAATCGACCGCAAAATGTCCTTTTTTAAGTGGTGAACACCAGAATGTGGCCGGTGGCGGACCCAATAACAGAGATTGGTGGCCGAACCAGTTGAAACTGAACATCCTTCGCCAGCATGCGCCACAAAATGACCCAATGGATGAGGATTTCGATTACGCGGAAGCTTTTAAATCCCTCGACCTTAAGGCGGTTAAACAGGATTTATACGATTTGATGACCGATTCACAGGATTGGTGGCCGGCGGATTACGGTCATTACGGTCCTTTCTTTATAAGGATGGCCTGGCATAGTGCCGGTACCTACCGGATTTCCGACGGCCGTGGCGGTGCCAGTTCCGGCTCACAGCGCTTCGCACCTTTGAACAGTTGGCCCGATAACGCTAGCCTCGATAAGGCTCGTCTGCTACTTTGGCCGATCAAGAAGAAATACGGCAAGAAGCTATCATGGGCCGATTTGATGGTTCTGGCCGGAAACTGTGCCCACGAATCCATGGGACTCGAAATGTACGGATTCGCCGGGGGCCGCGAAGATATATGGCAGCCCGAAGAGGATGTTTACTGGGGCGCCGAGACCGAATGGATGGACAATGATGCACGTTACTCAGGTGACCGCGAGTTGGAACAGCCTTTGGGTGCTTCGCATATGGGCTTGATTTATGTCAACCCCGAAGGCCCGAATGGTGTTCCCGATCCCTTGGCCGCCGCGATGGATACCCGCGAGACTTTCGGTAGAATGGCAATGAACGATTACGAGACCGTCGCTTTGATCGCAGGCGGACATACTTTTGGAAAAACCCACGGTGCGGCCGATCCCAGCGAATATGTGGATGTAGAACCCGCCGGTGCTCCCATCGAGGAGATGGGCCAAGGCTGGAAAAACTCTTTTGGGACCGGTAAAGGTGCCGACACGATTACCAGTGGTATCGAAGGGGCTTGGACCGATACCCCGACCCAGTGGAGCAACAAGTATTTCGAGAACCTCTTCGGTTTTGAATGGGAAGTCGAAAAGGGTCCCGGTGGTGCCTATCAATGGAAGCCTAAAGACAATGCCGGTGCCGGAACCGTGCCCGATGCGCACGATCCGAACAAAAAGCATGCTCCCTTCATGTTAACAACGGACATTACTCTGAAGGTAGATCCGGAATACAAGAAGATTTCCAAACATTTTCACGAGAATCCGGAGGAATTTGCCAAGGCATATTCCAAGGCGTGGTACAAGCTGACCCACCGTGATATGGGGCCGACCAGTCGTTATTTGGGTCCCGAAGTACCCGGGGAAGAATTGCTCTGGCAAGACCCGGTTCCCGCCGTCGACCATGAACTGGTCAACGAGGAAGACATAAGGGGACTGAAAGATAATATTTTGGCATCCGGCCTGTCGGTGTCCGACTTGGTCTTTACTGCCTGGGCTTCGGCCTCGACTTACCGCGATTCCGATAAGCGTGGCGGTGCCAATGGCGCCCGTATCCGTTTGGAACCACAAAAGGGTTGGGAAGCGAACGAACCACAGCGATTGTATAACGTATTGGATACGCTGGAAAGAATCCAAAAGGAATTCAACAGCAATCAGTCCGGCGACAAAAAAGTGTCCTTGGCCGACTTGATTATTTTGGGAGGATGTGCCGCCGTTGAACAAGGAGCCAAAAATGCCGGTTACGACGTGAGCGTGCCGTTCAGCCCCGGTCGCACCGATGCCACACAAGAGCAGACCGATGTCGAAGCATTTGAACCCTTGGAACCTCAAGCGGACGGTTTCAGAAACTTTGACAAAACGAACCATGACATTTCCCAAGAAGAGATGATGATCGATAGGGCGCAATTGTTGACCTTGAGTATCCCTGAAATGACGGTATTGGTCGGTGGCCTGCGCGCGCTCAATGCCAACCACAAGCAATCGCAACACGGGGTATTTACCGAGAACAAAGGCTCCCTGACCAACGATTTCTTTTCGAACCTGCTCGATCTGAACATCAAATGGGAAAAGACCGATGATTCGGAACGAACCTTTGCCGGCCGCGACCGTAAGACGGGAGAGGTCAAATGGGCAGGTAGTCGTGCCGATCTTGTCTTCGGTTCGAACTCCGAATTGAGGGCAGTGGCCGAAGCCTATGCATGTGATGACTCCCAAGAGAAGTTTGTTAGGGATTTTATTGCGGCATGGAATAAGGTGATGAACCTTGACCGGTTTGATATGGCTTAGTCCGTATTCCCTAAAGAGTAATGTTGAAGAGCTGTGGTTCATACCATGGCTCTTTTTATTGCATTTGGTCGGTCAATGATATTTCAAAATTCCCGAAAGCATAAAACTCTATCTTGCCCAAAGGAAACAAAAAATCGATGTCTTCGAACAATATAATCCGGTCTACCCAGTTTGATAAGTAAAGCGCGGAAAAAAGCCGGGTATTTTTACGGTGTTCGACCATATGCCGTATTGATTTGGATTGTGCCCAGCGACCGCGACGGAATTACAAAATATCAGTTTGAAAAAGCGGCTCTGGTTGTGGAATATCCTAGCGGTTCTGACAGTTATCGTCTGCCTGTTGGCATTCGTTATGCATTACAAGAATTGGACGAAAGCAAAGGACGATAGTATCCAGATCCTGTCCGGATTTTACTATCAAGAGCTGAAGTATTCGGAGCTGGACAGTTTAGGATGGGTTGACAGGATACCTCCTATGGAACGCCTCAACGGTTTTTCCGCCCTAGAAAAAGGGAAGGGGATTTTTAGGGAATTCAAGGATTCGCTGACCGATAAAAAGGTGTATGTCTTCGTGGATAACTACGAACAGCCCAAGATAAAAGTAGTTCACAACGATTCGCTAAAGATGTTCATCAACTTGCGCGATTCTACCGATACGGAAGCAATTTACGAGTTGCTAGCGGGAAAAATGGAGTCCCCATCCGAATAAAAAGAGTATTAAAACTCCTCATTACAGGTATTTACGTACTTTTAAAGGTTGCGGAACGAAGCACGGCCCTTTTTACGCCGAGCAGCGGAACGGCGACGAGAGATAAATGACCGATTAAAATGAGCAAAAACCGATGAAACAATTTCTTTTTTTCTTGTTGCTCTTGCCCGCGCTGGCGTTTTCACAGAACACGCTCAACGTCTCTATAGACGGGGTCAAAAGTTCTACAGGAAATATCAGTGTTGCCCTATATAATCAAGAAGATGGATTTTTAAAATTTGATCGGGTGTACAAAAGCGACAGCACGTTGGCAAGGAAAGGAAATACCAAACTCAGTATAGTGGACCTTCCCGAAGGTGATTATGCCTTGGCTATATTCCACGACGAGAATGCCAACAATATTTTGGATGTCAACTGGTTGGGCATCCCCACGGAAACCGTCGGCTTTTCCAACGCCAAGATGAAGACTTTTGGTCCACCCAGCTTTGAGGAATGTGTTTTCAAGATTACCTCCGATCAAGAAATTAAAGTGGTGTTTTAGAAGGCTTGGCAAAATCCTATTCCAATTCCTTTTCAATTTTATTTTCGATTTGCGGCCGTTCACTTTGTGACGCTGACAAGCAACAAATTCTGTTTGCCTATTAGGTTATATCTGCATTAATTTCTTTCAACTTCTTTTTTTACAGTTTGGTATGTCGTAATTTGATGCGTTCATACAACCTTATTCAAAACCACATCCTATGGAAACAAATGAAATTGCCAAAAAACTGGTCGATTGGTGCAGGCAGGGGGAATTCGAAAAACCCTACCAAGAACTGTACAGCCCCAAAATAGTCAGTATCGAAAATGACGGCAAGGGCGAAGGAGCCTATGTCGAGGGATTTGAAGGCATCCAGAAAAAAGGGGAGTGGTGGCAAGAGAACTTCGAGGTACACAGCACCGAAGTATCCGAACCCTTGGTCGCCGACAATTGGTTTTCGGTCCGTTTCGATATGGATACTACCCACAAACCCTCTGGACAACGTTCCAAAATGTCCGAAATCGCCGTGTACGAGGTGAAAGAAGGGAAAATTGTAAAGGAACAATTCTTTTATGATCAGGATGAGGCATAGTCAAGAGTGGTCTGGAAAATGCAAAACAAGAAGCAGAAAGATTTATTTCGGCAGTCATTGCGAGAATTGAGCCGTTAGGCGAGAGGCGTGCCATTTAGTCGAAGATTCTGGAATGTTAAGTTCAGCCGGTGTTCAACAGATTGCTTCGCTTTGATTACAATTTACAACTAGAGAAACATGGTTCTTATAGCGCAAGTTGCAGGTGCCCTTTATGGTCTTTTGGCCATAATCTTCGGCGCCTTCGGCGCCCACGCCCTCAAAAAATCTTTCTCCGAAGAACAACTAAAAAGTTTTGAGACCGGGGTCAAATACCAGATGTACCATGCCATTGTATTGGTCATGCTGGGCTTCAACTTCAATCTGAATACGTCGTTGGAAAAGTATATGATTTACTGTTTCATTATCGGCACTTTTCTGTTTTCGTTCAGTATCTATGGCCTGACACTCAGTGCGAGAAACAGCTCGGATAGGGTTCATGAGGATGCGGGAACATCTGCGGAACGAGGAAAATGGAAATTTCTCGGGCCTATTACGCCCATTGGAGGGCTACTACTGTTCGCCGGTTGGGCCTTGTTGCTGTATCAGTTTATCGGAAGGTATTTTTGATTTCCCGGAAATTACCTCTTTTTTTTACTTGTGCGCACTGCTCGAGGCAACGGCTCATTCCGATAACTCCGCCTCCGAAGTAAACGCCCTGATGGCCTGATTGGGTTCGATGATGTTGTAGCCTTTCCAGAACTCAGGGTCATAATTGGGCATATAAGTGGGCAGCACTTTATTGTTTTCCTTGAAATATTCGAACTGCTCCTCGTTGATCGGTTCTTCGTCGAAGACCACCAGTTCATATCGGTTCAAGCTTTCGAATTCAACATCGATATCCATTGAGAGTTCGTTCTGTTTCCGCCGGCCCCTGACATTTTTGTTTTTTTCCATGATTTTAAGGGGCCTGTCGACGCCCGCCCTGTTTCCTTTGATGATATCATAATACCTCAAATGGTACTTCTGGTCATTGCCCTTGGCGAACAGAATGCTTCCTTTAGCCAAGTATTCATTGATGGACACCCCGAACAGGCCAAAATCGCGTAAGGGTTCCGTGTTCTCGAAATCCATTCGAATGAGCGCAAAATCATCGGCGTTGATGAAAAGCTTCCCCTTGAATTCGGGCGATCCGTCGGGCACAAAATCGATGACATAGACCGCTTGGTCACCGAGGTACGTGAAGCTTTCTAGCGCGAGTTCGTAACGGCGGGGCTTAAAGATAACATCGTAATCGGTATCATCGAAAATCGGAAGGTTTTCGAACAGGTTGCCCAGCGTCCTTCTTTTGTAACCCGAAAAGTTCTTCCGGTCAGCCTCTTTCCGCTTCTTTTCCTCTTTGAGACGCTCGTTCAGGGCGGCAACATCGGTGGAGTCGATATCCTCTTGAAAAAGTTCGCCCATCTCGTCCGCATCTATTTTGGTGCCTAAGAACCATCCCGATTTAATCTTAAAATAGGAGTCGGATTTGATGTTTTCTTTGACAATTTCGTTGAACTTTTCTTCCAGTTTTTCCAAATCGAAATCCTTGTCCTTATCGTACATTTCAGAGGCTTTGATCAAGTCCAGTTTCTGGTCATCGGCATCGTCGTTGCCGTATAGGTCGCCCAAACTTTCGGTGTAGTACGTGTTCTCCATTGGCGCGGTGCGTTTCAAACTGTCGAAGAAATTTTTGTTCAGGGCCGCAATGGTCGATTTCTTGATTTCGTAATCCGTCTTTAGAAACTCGCTCTGATAGGTTTCCCTCAAAAACACCCTCTTTTTGGTAAAACCGGTATAGTAGTTTTTCTCGATATTGTCCTCGACCATTTCGATGATTTCCCTCGGGGTATAGTCCTTGTTCGAAACGATGACCTCTTTCAATTCAATAGCCTTGGGACTCAGGTAAATCAGGCTATCGGAAAATGTGCTCAGCGGTCTTGCGATGGATTCATAACCGATACTCGATATAAAAAGCGAATCGGTCTCCAAGACATTCTTGTCAAAGGAAAACTTGAACCGCCCCTCTTCGTTGGTAATCATCCCTTTATTGTTCAGCTGAACCGTGGCGTAGGGCACGGGCTGCTTGGAGACGGAATCGACAATGACCGAACTCAGGTTTTGGGATTGGGCCGAGGCAGTAGCAAATAAATAGGGAATGAAGAGGATGAACAGGATGAATTTTCGAGGGTTTGGCATGAACGGATGTTGTTGGTATCCCAAAAAAAGGAATACCCTTCGAACCAAGCCCACTCTTTTTGATTTTATTAATACGGAATTATTGTTTATTTAACGGAAGGATGCGGGTTGCGTGGAATATTCGCGAAAAAGGGATGCCGCATCGCAATGCGGAAGTTAAATAACAGTATTGTTCAATGACACCCGCAATCGTCTTTTCCGCAGCCCTTGGTATTTCCATTATGCGAAGCGAACAATGATTTAGGGAGCAAGAATTTCTTGACCAAATACGCGACAGCGATGGCCAGGAGCAGATAAACCAAAATTTGTTGAAGAATAATCATTGCCTATTTCAAAGATTTTAGTTGCCTTGACAGTGGCACCTGCCAAAAGTCTAATGGCGTTACTCAATTCTACCGTTTTACTTTTACTTTAGCACTTGATACGCCACTAATGCTACAATATAAGCAAAAGCACTCATAAAAACCAATTGGCCCATAGGCCATTTCCAGCTGTTCGTCTCCTTCTTGACGATGGCCAGGGTACTCATACATTGCATGGCGAAGGCGTAGAACAACAATAACGAGATGCCGGATGCCAGATTGAATAACGGCTCCTTGGTTTTGGGATTGATTTCCGCGGCCATGCGGTTTTGGATGGTTTCTTCCTCATCGCTGCCGACGCTATAGATGGTGGCGAGGGTGCCGACGAAGACTTCCCGGGCGGCGAAGGAGGTCAGCACGGCGATACCGATTTTCCAATCGTAGCCGAGGGGGCGTACGAGGGGTTCGATGGCTTTTCCCATGTATCCGATGTAGGAATGTTCGAGTTTATAGCTGGCTATTTCCTGGTTTTTGGCGCGTTCCTGCAAAGATTGGGCCTGCATTTCCAGGCTGTCCCTTAGGGTGCCCAATCCCATGGCGTCCGGTTGCTCGATGACGCTTACCTTATTTCCCTGCTTGTACTCCTCCAGTTTTTTGGCCATATAGGTCTTGCTGTAGGTGGAGAATCCTTCCTCCTCGATACGCTGGTTCACAATGCTTTCGGCGTTTTTAAAATCCTCCGAAAATCCGTTGGAACCTAAGAACCAGAGCACGATAGATATGGCAAGGATAATTTTTCCCGCTCCAAAGACGAAACTTTTCGTCTTTTCGAAAACGGTGTAACCCACGTTTTTCCAAAGGGGCAGTTTGTAATTTGGCATTTCGATGACAAAGAACGTACGGCCCTTTAGATTCAGTATCCGATTGAGCAGCATGGCGGCCAGAACGGAGGTAGCGAACCCGATAAGGTAGAGCAGCATCAAGGTCAAGGCCTTATAGCCGAGGCCCAAGAAAGTACCTTCTGGAATAACCAAGGCAATGATAATCAAATAAATCGGAAGGCGCGCGGAACAAGTAGTAAACGGGATGACCAGAATGGTGATGAGCCGCTCCTTCCAGTTTTCAATGGTACGGGTGGCCATCACCGCGGGGATGGCGCAGGCGGTACCGGACATCAACGGAACCACGCTCTTGCCGCTCAGGCCGAACGGGCGCATCAACCTATCCATCAGAAAAACGACCCGGCTCATGTAGCCGGTTTCCTCCAACAGCGAGATAAAGAAGAATAAAAAGGCGATCTGCGGGATAAAGATGACAATGCCCCCGATACCCGCCAAAATACCCTCGGCGATGAGATTGGTGAGCACACCCGCAGGCAAGGTGCTTTTGACCCATTCGCTGGCCATCGCAAAAAATTCGTCGATGAGGTCCATCGGATATTCGCTCCACGCGTAGATGGCCTGGAAAATGAGCAGCAGAATCAAAAAGAAAATCAGGTACCCAAAAACCTTATGCGTCAGAATTTTATCGAGCCCGGCTCGGAAGCCCTTGGCGGCCGACGGGTCTACTTTGTAAGTCTCTTTAAGTATGCCGTTGATAAACTGGTAGCGGAGAATGGTTTCTTTCTGCTGTAGCCGCTTGAGTTCCGATTTCGATTTGGTACCGAAGGCTTCGGTATTCTCGACCAGCTTTTTGTCGATAGGCATAAAGTTGACATCCTGGGTGATGACCAGCCAAAGTTTATACAGGTCCTGTTTGGGGAAAGTGGACTTCAACCTTCCAAAATATTCGGGTGCGATGACCGTGGTATCCACATTTTTGGTGGTGGACAGCGTCCGGTAGTCGGCGATCAGATCCTTGATTTTTTCGATGCCCGTACCCTTTCGGGTACTGACCAAGGCGACTTTGGTGTCCAGTTTTTCTTCCAGAAGTTCGATATCCAGCGTAATTCCCTTCCGCGACATTCTATCCGACATGTTGATTACCAATATGGTCGGAATCTTAAGGTCTTTGACCTGGGTAAAGAGCAGCAGGTTGCGCTTGAGATTTTCGATGTCGGAAATCACTACGGCCACATCGGGATGGTCGCGACTGTTTTTGTTGATAAGCAGTTCGACGGCAACACTCTCGTCCAGCGAGGTCGTATTGAGGCTATAGGTGCCCGGAAGGTCGAGAATATGGGCCTTTACGCCACGGGGCAATTTGCAGACACCCTCTTTTTTTTCTACCGTGATGCCCGGGTAGTTGCCTACCTTTTGCTTCAGGCCGGTCAGGGCGTTGAAAACAGAGGTCTTTCCGGTGTTGGGGTTGCCGATAAGCGCCACATTGATCTGCTTGCTCATAGGGCCGGGGAGTCTTCGAGAATATCGAGCTCGATGAGAATGGCCGTTTCGCGGCGGATGGCGAGATGGCAACCGTTGACGTTCACGTAGATGGGGTCATTGAAGGGCGCGATGTGCAGCAGCTCAATCTCATTGCCCGGTAGGCATCCCAGTTCCAGCAATTTGATGGGAAGCGCATCGTCGGAAAATTCCCTGATAATCCCTTTCTGTCCCCTTTTCAACTGTGCTACCGTCACAATGTTTATTTAGATTGATTATAAGTAAGGACAAAAATAAGGGAAAAATCTTGAATTGTGCGAGGATTGCAGGAAAAAAGGGAAGGATGGATAAAAGAGGGTAAAATAGCTAGTTTGAAGTCGGGATAAATAGAATAAGTATACCATTATTCGAGTACCGAGAAGGTTTGCTGGATGCGTGCCGGGGAGTATTGAGATACGGTTTTCGGTCAGGCAAAGAAGTTGATTAGTAAGTAAGCTCATGGGGCCAAATGGATAATTTACGATTCGAGCGAAAACCGCCCGGAAAGGATTCAATTAACCTAAGAGCTCAAGAGGATGGTTCGCGGTAGGATGCCTTCAACACCTCCAGGTCGTTCATCAGCTTCTCTATATCCTTCTTTTTGGTACCATCATAAAATCCGCGGATACGTCGTTTCTTGTCGACCAAGATGAAATTTTCGGTATGGATCATGTCGAACGGACCTCCATCACCATCCTCCTTGACCGCCAGATATGACTTTCGCGCCAATTCGTAAATCTGTTTTTTGTCGCCGGTGACCAGGTTCCACTTAGAGTCGTCGACCCCTTTTTCTTCCGCATATTTCTTGAGCTGCGCGACGGAATCGATTTGCGGGGTGACGGAATGCGACAACAACATAACATCACTGTCATCTTTTATGCGCCGCTGGATATCGACCATATTTTTCGTCATGATGGGGCAGATGGTCGGGCAAGTCGTGAAAAAGAAATCCGCCACGTAGATTTTTCCCTTATAATCATCTTGTGTGATGGTTTCCCCGTTTTGGTTGGTCAGGGAAAAATTGGCTACGGTATGGTATTTTCTAACATCTTGAAGGGTGCTGTCTACAAGTTCGGCGTTGACCATCGAGGGCTGATATACCGCCAAGGTTTTTTCGGGCTGCAGCGCGTTGTAAAACAGGGTTATGATAACGGCCGAAAGGCAGAATAGAACGATTCCGAAGATTTTATACTTGGCGAAAAACGAACGCATATCCCTTTTTGGCAAAGATACGGTAGCTGGGCAAAAGGTTCAAATCACGTAGGGGGCAGTGGCTGCCAAATGTTTCTTAAAAGCCGTCGCGCGTTTGAGGTTTGTTTTCCGAATCGGCCTTAAAAGCGTACTTTTGTGCGCTGAATTCGAAACACCGCACAATTAATAGACCAAGCCACCGTTTTCGGTGTAATCC